>NZ_LGSU01000145.1 GCF_002260545.1 Hydrocoleum sp. CS-953
AAGTAAATGATATATTAATGAAACGAACTAACTATTGTTCTATCATCAGCAAAATCTCAATAACCTCAAAATTATAAAATTTAGGGTTTTTGAGTTTTAATTTTGAGTTTTTAATTGTCAACTACTATTCAGAATCAAGTGTTAAATATTTATCGTTCTGTCGTACTTCCGATTCTATTCTCTGGATTAAAAGCCGATCCAGAATGGGTACATCATAGAGTCCTAAATATTCTCAATTTTATGGATACTCACTCCGACTCTCAAACGATAAGTAGGCTTCAGACAATGATGGAGAAATTCTTCTGTTTTGAAGATACTCGCCTAGAGCAAACTTTATGGGGATTAAACTTTAAAAATCCCGTAGGTTTGGCCGCAGGATATGATAAAGATGGTGTGGCCATTAATGCTTGGCCTCGATTAGGTTTNGTCCTAAATATTCTCAATTTTATGGATACTCACTCCGACTCTCAAACGATAAGTAGGCTTCAGACAATGATGGAGAAATTCTTCTGTTTTGAAGATACTCGCCTAGAGCAAACTTTATGGGGATTAAACTTTAAAAATCCCGTAGGTTTGGCCGCAGGATATGATAAAGATGGTGTGGCCATTAATGCTTGGCCTCGATTAGGTTTTGGGTTTGCTGAACTTGGTACAGTCACTTTCCATGAACAACCAGGAAATCCTCAACCAAGATTGTTTCGTTTACCAATAGATTGGGCTGTCTTGAATCGAATGGGATTTAATAATCAAGGAGCTGCTGCTCTAGCTATAAGATTACAAGGTCAAGCAAAAAACAATCTAGGGGGTCTAAGCAGACAAGAAAATAATTCTTTTATTCCTCCTTCTTTGTTTCCTTATGGTATAAATATTGGTAAATCCAAGATAACATCTTTAGAAGCAGCAGCAACAGATTATTTAGATAGTTTTCGATTGTTAAAAGATTGGGGAGATTATTTTGTTGTTAATGTATCTTCTCCTAATACTCCCGGATTACGTTCCTTACAAAATACCGATAACTTAAGTAAAATATTAGCAGTTTTGCAAGGAGAAAATCCAGAAAATAAGCCCATTTTAGTTAAGATTGCACCTGATTTAGAAAATGAAGATATATCCTCAATACTAGACCTAATTAAAGAATATCAAATATCTGGCATAATTGCCACTAACACAACTATTAGTCGTGGGGGATTAAAAACTAAAATTATTCCAGAAACAGGTAAAGCTATAACTGAAGAAGCAGGTGGAATTAGTGGCGCACCATTAACCCAAAGATCGACAGAAATAATTAAGTTTATCTGGCAAAAAACAGAGGGAAAATTACCAATTATTGGTGTCGGTGGTATATTTACTGCGGAAGATGCATGGGATAAAATTACTGCAGGTGCAAGTCTAATTCAAGTTTATACAGGCTGGGTATATCAAGGACCGGGAATGGTCAAACAAATTCTTCAGGGATTACTACAAAAGTTAGATGAACAGGGATTAAATTCTATTTCTGAAGCTGTTGGTTTAGCAAATAAAAAGGAGTCAGGAGTCAGGAGTCAGGAGTCAGGAGGGAAGATAATTTAGTCAAGTTTAAATGGATTAAATTCTATTTCTGAAGCTGTTGCTTTAGAGGTAGGAATTAGGGGGAAAATAATTGATAATTTCTGTGAGATAATTGATTTTATTTTTCTTATGGAAAATGTCTAATAAATAGGGAATAGGGAATAGGGAATAGGGAATAGGGAATAGGGAATAGGGAATAGGGAAAAAAATTGATAGTTTATGTGAGATAATTGATATTATTTTTCTTATGGAAAATGTCTAATAAATAGGTTGTAATGTTTTATCGTAGGGGTTTGGTCTCCAAACCTAACCAAAAATGGGATTTATCTGACCAGAAAATAAGGTTTCAAGCCTCCCCTTGGATAGGGGATAAAAAAGAAAATTTAGTATTTCAAGGCTCCCTATTCCATAGAGGTACTGATAACTTTTAACTGATAACTGAAATGACCAAACCCCTAAAGTATTTTTTCAAAAATCATTTCATAGGGAGTAGGGAATAGGAAATAGGGAATAGGGAAAAAAATTGATAGTTTCTGTGTGATAATTGATTTGATTTTTTATTATTGGAGATATCTAATAAATAGGTCGTAATATTTTATCGTAGGGGTTTGGTCTCCAAACCTAACCAAAAATGGTATTGATATGACCAGAAAATAAGGTTTCAAGCCTCCCCTTGGATAGGGTGATAAAAAAGAAAATTCAGTATTTCAAGGCTCCCTATTCCA
>NZ_LGSU01001450.1 GCF_002260545.1 Hydrocoleum sp. CS-953
ATCCATTATCCATTATCAATTATCAATTATCCATTATCCATTATCCATTATCGCCCTTGGTATAAATCAAAAACTAACTACTACCTGATTACGTCCCTATTTCTTAGCCCTATACAGAGCGCTATCAGCTTTTTTCAAAGCTTGATTGATATCCAGACATAAACAAGAGAGCTTGGCAACTCCCACACTAATGCTAACTTGGACTCTTGTGCCGTCCAAAAGATCGATTTCCAACATTTCAATTGTCCGCCGAATGCGTTCCGCCAAGATTTGACCATCCTCAAGGGTAGTTTCTGGAGAAAAAATCGCAAATTCTTCTCCTCCCATTCTGGCTAAAATATCAGTAATTCGTAGGCAATTCTTACAGGTATTGGCGACGGTCTTCAACACCATATCGCCAACGTCGTGACCATAAGTGTCGTTAATACTTTTAAAGAAGTCAATGTCTAGCACTAACACGGTAGCTTCGCGACCACAACGCTTCGCTCACTTGATTTCGATGTCAACCTGTTGAAAGAAATAGCGACGGTTTGCCACCTGGGTTAAATCATCGGTGGTTGCCATTAATTGAATTTGCAAGGCTTTTTCTAGAAGCTTTTCTAACCGTCGAGCCATGAGGGCAATTTCATCATTACCAATAACAGGTATCTCAGTTTCCTCAAATGTTTTGGGTACACGAGCCAGAGATTGACTGATTATCTCCAACCGTTGGGAAAAACCACCCTCAACAATATGCCATTGCATTACTACAACAATCGCAATTACTATTAGACTAATAACGATAATGAATATTATCGCCCACTGCTCCATCTGAAAAACAGTGTTTTTTTCCTGCTCAAAATCATCAATAATTCCTTGGGTGTATTGGTTAGAAAATTCCACCAGTTGGTTAACAGTGATTTGCAGTTCTGACAATACCTCTACACTGGTCTCTAACAATTGATTTTTCAGGAGTAGTCTTTCTTGCTCTAAATCTAGAGAAGCTGCCATGAGCTGAAAACCTAGTTGGGTTTGAGAGCGAATTTGCTGGCCTAAGAGCAACATTTCTACAATATTTGGGTTGACTCTATTCTGAGATAGCTTATTCCCTGTATCTTCAAGTTCCATCAGTAGCGAATCAATATGTTTATAAGTCCTATTTAGGGAAGATTTTGTTTTAGCCTCAGCTAGTCTCGGAGCATCCAATGCAATTTTTTCGATTATATGGTTAAGCTTTCTTGTTTGCTCTACCCTAGGTAAATCTTGTTCTATAAATTGATTGACCGTCTGTTTAATCACCTGTATGACTATGACGGAGGAAGTAGTTATCAACAGTAGTACCCCGATAGTAATGGCAAACACCAGTAACATTCTAAATTTGATGGTGTTTATAAATTTCAATTTGTTTTCCTTCATCTCAGCCATCTTGGTTTTCTCTCCATCTTTCTTGATAGAGTTGGCGATAAGGGCGATCTGGTTCAAAAAAACCTCTAGAATTTACCACGCTGGCAGCATTTTTCTGAGTCACTACATAAGGTTGATTCACATATCCGCTAGGGGGAGCGCCCATCAAATTACGGTGAATTTCATCAACCAACTGCCAGCCATGCATTAAGAGTGGTTCAGCGACAGAAGCATATTGATAACTCTTATGTTTCATGCGTAATAGTGCTGATATACTACCGTCCCCAGCAGAAATATTGAGGGGGGTGGGTAGATCGCTGGATACCAGTTCGTTAATTGCATGATCGAAATATAAGTCATTAATGGCTAGGGAATGAGTCCATCTATTGCCATAGCGTTTCTGTAAACGACGAATGGCTGGGGGGACTAAAGATGCTGTTTGATCCAGGGGAATATCTTCAACAGATAGCACTGTGCAGCGATCGCAACTTTCGAGTGCTTTAACCATCTGATTCGCTTTTTCCAGGGCAATATTGATGCGGCGATCTGTGAAGACAACCACTCCAGCGGTTTGTCCTTCCTGTGGCTGAACTAATCCTGCTGCTGCTAAGGCTACTTTACGGGAATCGGTAGTAACATTGACTTGGACAGGGGTATTAGGTACTGACCCTGGGTAAGGTGCGACGTGCCAACCCACAATAGGAATTTGCTGCTGCTCAAATTTTTTCAGATAAGAATATGTGGAAATTGAGACAATATCTCCTCCGACTAAAATCAGTCCATCTGGTTTGAGAGCTAATGCTTCTACCAGAGACTGATGACGCAGAGTAGCTGAACTGCTGATGTCAAAATTTTTGACATCCCAATTCAGAGCTTGGCAAGCTTCTTGAATACCAACCACGACACCAATTATCCCACCATTACGCAGGTCTTCGGCAACTACAACAACTGTTTTGTCAGAGGGATCTGTTCTTTCCAACTTTCGGAAGGTCAAGTTAGAAGCACAACTTAGGAACAAGACAATGACTAAGCCACTAATAAACAGACTGACAAATAATTTTGCGTATTTTTGTCCCATAGATAGAGTGCACAAAGAGTTAATCAGAAATTATAGTATTTTAACAAAATCTTGATCTTTGTAAAAAAGTATAGCGCTAGGGAATAGGGAATAGGGAACACTTAACTGGGAACAGGAGACTATCAAAGGGTTTCAGAATTTATAAATGTCCGCGCCCTTTGCTTCGACTGCTATATAAGTAGTCAAGCCAAATTAATTGTATATTTGGTGCTGCTCTTAAGTAGGTAGGCCAAATTATTTTGGCTCTACTTAGGGCTTGCTGAATAAATCTCAAAGTATTGACAAATGAAGGTTTTAGGATTTTTATGTCTGGAAAAAGTGCAAGGTTTTCGGTCTAAAAAGCTTAAAAAGCTAGGATTTTAGGGTGCATAATGCAGAAAAATCACTCTTATAATTCTTCCGACGACTTCCTCTAAATTCGCCATTCCTCCTGACTCTGTACGGACGTTGCACAGGCAAAAATGCGTTTTCCGTTCCGGAATGCTCCGCTTTCCATGTCGCGCAGCAAAACGTCCCTACCTCCTGACTCCTACTCCCACCACTTATACCAATTACCATGCATTAATGCTATACTTGATTAATACTTCAGTTATTCAGTAATTATCTTGGTAGAATCATATTTTTTCTGATTTAAGGCAATTTAACATTAATTATCATTATTTTTACTTCTCCCGTACAGACGTTGCACAGGCAAAAATGCGTTTTCCGTTCCGGAATGCTCCGCTTTCCATGTTGCGCAGCAAAACGTCCCTACACTCCCCTACTCTGAAATAGATAAAGTTTTTGAGAAATGGTATTATAGTTTTTCAGCAAACTCTACTTATCAAGTATAATTGCTTACAACCTTCAGTCAGAAGTATAAGCGATCGCCTGATTTCGCCCCTGCTGTTTTGCCGTATACATCGCTCGATCGGCCATATCAACCAGAGTCTTCGGTGAACTTTCTGAAGTAGGAATCACACAGGAAATTCCTAGACTAACAGAAACAAGAGGACTTACCTCTGAGCGATCATGGGGAATTCCTAGCTCCTTAATCTCTTGTTGAATCATATCAGCAGTAGCGATCGCTCCTTCCCGATCTGTATTGGGCAAAATGATAGCAAATTCTTCACCTCCATAACGAGCAACAATATCCCTGGGGCGTTTGAGAACTTTAGAAGTTGCCTGTGCAACACGAATTAAACAATTATCACCCTTTTGATGACCATAGTAATCATTATATTTTTTGAAGCAGTCAAGATCCATAATAATTAAGGCCAAAGGTTGTTTTTCTCTTTGACAAGTTTGCCATTCTTTCGCTAAAGTTCGATCGAAAATACGGCGGTTACTAATACCTGTTAAACCGTCTATACTAGCGAAATTATTTAATTCTAATTCCTGTTTTTTTCTTTCAGTAATATCTCTAACTGTAACACTAAAACCATCAGCCAACTTAACTGCTATACAAGAATACCATCTTTTCTCTCCCTTGTAGTCATAACTAAAATCCTTTTCCCAGGATATTCCTGTTTCCACAACTCCAACAAAATCACCAAATAAATTAGGCTCAACTTTGTTGATCAATCTTTTGAAAACCAACTTACCACTTACATCTTCTAGTTGTTGATTAAAAATTTGAGCCATAATAGGATTAACAATTAGGCAACGAAAATCATCTATATTTCCTGTTCTATGGTTTCTGACTGCTTCCAAGGCAGCAATCCCATCAAGGGAATTATTTACAATACTAGAAATCAATGCTCTAGATTGATATAAACTTGCTTCTATTTCTTTTCTTTTTCCAATTTCTTGTTTGAGCTTTTCTTTTTCTTTTTCTAAGAGATTTTGTTGTTGTTTAATCGTTAACTGACTTTTGATTCTTGCTAATACTTCTTCTTCCTGAAATGGCTTTGTAATATAGTCATTTCCTCCTACTTCAAAGGCTTTTACTTTATCAAATACTTCACTTAAAGCACTAATAAAAATAATCGGAATATGTTTAGTTGCATCGTTTGATTTTAAGGATTTACAAACTTCATAGCCATCCATACCTGGCATTTTTATATCTAATATAATTAAATCAGGGGGTTCTATTTCCACTGCTTCAATTGCAGTTTCACCATCGGTAGCTTTTCTAACTTGATAATTTTTTTCCTTTAACATAGATGTTAAAACTCGTAAGTTAGGAATTTGATCGTCAACAATTAATATATTATTTGTTATTATCTCTGATTCCATTATCTTTACCTAATTATTATATTTATAGGACTTACGCAAATAAACCCGGTTTCTACGGTAAATCGTTGTTTTGAGTAATATAAGTCTACGATAAACCGGGTTTATGGGTTCACCTCCGTAAGTTCTGATTTAGTTATTTGGTATTTTTTATGTAAGTTAATGATTATAAACACTCTCTTAATTTTATGTCGAATATTGACCAAGAATAGTATTGATCAAAAATAACTCTTGATTTTACAACTACTTTATAAAAAGTATCCCATTTTTCTGTTCCATTTTTTAGATAATTTGTTCTGTCTTTCCATTTTTTGTTCTATTTTTTAGATAATTTGTTCTGTCTTTACTATTTTTTTGTTGACTATAGTATTAATTCTAGATAATTATACTCAATTCAAAGTAGAGACATTCCACAGAATGACTTTACAAAGGTTTAAATGATAATATTGCAGCTTGAGTTAAGCCTAAAGTCTAAACAGTATGACATCTGGTTTGTTTGATATGTAGCGATCGGTTTATTAATGGATAATGGATAATTGATAATGGATAATTGATAATTGATAATTACCTCTCCCTTTTAGGGAGAGGATTGACACAAAGGGGGAAAATATTTATTTCTCTTGGTCGATTAGATATGGCGTTAGCGAAGCGGCTCTGCAAGAGCGGGAAACCTCGCCATCTATCGACCGCTTTTTCCCTTTGAAAGGGGAGGCTTCAAGGCGTCAATTATCTAATTATTTAATTGTTTAATTATTAATTATTTCGGTAAAATTTTTACGAGTGAAATCATGTTCAGTAGCATCAGTATTATAGCAATTCCCAAGAAGCGTGAGGTACAAAATTCGTTTGTTTTAGGGAACAGGTATGGAGGGAACAGGGAACAGGGAATAGGTATGGAGGGAATAGGGAATGAGGAATCAGGAATAGAAAAGAAATTAAAGAGCTTGTGTACCTCATAAGCTTGAGAAACGCTATATACCAATTTCATAAAATATTGCTACAGTCACAACATAGGGAACAGGGAACAGGGAATAGGGGACAGGGAAAAAAACATAATAAAAAAGAGTAAAAAAGGTTTTATTTTTACAATTTATGGGATTTACAATTTTTTATTGTAGTAATAAATCACAAATTAAGATGTAACTGCCTTGTTTGAATTTGGTATTACAAAGTTTCGGTAAGGAAGTAAGAAGTAACAAAGAAGGAAAAACTATTATTGAGCAGATATTTTCCCTAGGTTTACACAAACGATACCAACAGACTTGATAGACAGCGCTTTTTATGATTAGTAAAACACAAAATCTTGGTATTCGGGAGTCGAAAAATGCTTTGAGTTTGCTTGAAATACTGTAGTTTATCGATTTTAAAAGTGCTATAATAAAGGGGTTATACTAATTATCAAAAACTTTCTTATACTTGGAATTTCTATTTCTAAATCCTATTTATTGACGTAATATAGCAATCATATTTAAGTTGTAAGATTTTAGTGGTAGGGGCGTTTTCCTACGGAACATGTAAAACGTTTCGGCGCTTGAGCCGACATGGAAAGCGGAGCATTCCGATAGGAAAGTTGTGCGTAGCTAATGGCCATTTGCCACTACAGGAGTCTTATACCAATTCCCAAAAGTCTTGCTATACTTGGGCGATACTTCAGTTATTAACTTATCGATACAATCAGAATTATTTTTTTGCTGATTTTCGCTAGTAATTATGTTAATTATTTTTATGTTTGCTTCTCCGGTACGGACGCCCTTATGCAACGTCCTTACCTACTCCCGTACTCCCCTACTCTCAAATAGATAAAGTTTTTGAGAAATGGTATTAGGGGCGAAGAGCATTTGCGGAGCATCCCGTAGGAAATCACCCCCTACTGACTTTATAACTTCTGTGAAACGTTATTAAGACGCACTCAAGACACACAGACACTTTCCCACTTACTGAATTTTTATGATGATATTTATTTGCAGTAAAGCATCATTTCCATTACCACAATTTTCTTCCTTATCTGACTACTCTCAAAATTTTCCAAAATATTAACAAGAGGATTTTTATGAATAAAAAACTAAATTTACTGCTATTTTGCCTCTCACTAACAATAGCATTTTTGGGAGCTTCATCCGTAATTAAAGCACAAAATATTCCCGAAAAAAATCATACTAATGATCAGTGGAAAAAAGTTTTTAAAGATTCATTTTCTCACGATTCAGAAGACCCCCCAGTAATCCCCAAAGATGGTACTACTCGAGGTGGTAGTTTGTGTTTGGTTTCTCCTGGTTTAATAGAAGTCGAGGGGAAAATTTCGGATACTCCTCCGATATTAATTTGGAATACTCGTCCGACATTTATTTGGCAAGGAAAATTGGAACAAATATCAATTCGTCCAGCTAATAGTGAGCAGGTTTTGTGGGCTGAAAAAATTCAAGATAATCAGCAAATAATTATTTACAATGGGGAATCATTAAAACCTGGTAATACTTATTATTGGAGAGTATTTGATTCACCTTATTCTGAGTATTCTTGGTCTGATTTCAGAAGAGAGACTTTTAGAGTTATGGATGTTCCACAACGTGAGGTGATTACTCAAGAGTTAGAAAAACTTGAGACTGGTTTAAAACAAGCAAAAGCTACACCAGAAACTATTGCTTTAGCTAAAGTTAAATTTTTGGCTGAACGTAATTTATTTTCTGATGCTTTATCGGAAGCATTTACAGTTAAAAATCCCTCGACCGAATTGGAGAATTTTCGTAGTAATATTTTGCAGCTTTTTTGTCCAAAATTCAATTAGAATTACCCAATTATTAATTATTAATAATTAAATAATTCTGGTTTAAAGGCTCCCCTTTTAAGGGAAAAAAAAGAAATGATATTTCCTGATCTTCAATCCTCTCGGTTTTAACCAGAGGTAATTATCAATTATCCATTATCAATTATCAATTAATGAAAGCAGTTTTCAAGTTGATTGGGTATAAACTTTTAGCAGTTTAAGGAATAATACTACTTTGAGGAAATTTCATTCATTGATAATGGATAATGAATAATGGAGAGTGGATCATAAAAACTCTCTCTAATTAGGGTTTGCTGAAAAAGTCTTTTTTAAGGAGTAGGGGAGCGGGGGAGTAGGGGAGTAATTTTTTTGCTCAACTCTTACCCAAAATGCTAACTTTTTGAGTATAAAGAGCTGAAAACTAGGTACTTTTTCCAGACCTAAATAGGCTAAAACCTTTATCTGTAAATGCTTTAAGATTTAATCAGCAAGCCCTAATTATTAATTATCCATTGAAACGGAGAGGCTTTAAACCGGATTGATTTATTTAAAGTCTTATTCATTGATAAGTCGTCTGGTAAAACTTCAGTCTTATTAGATGCAATTCCCTGTGAAAATAGAAGCCTACGCCATAGCAAGAGCATTGGTGTTATACCATGTATGAAAAAAGAATGCTACAAAAAGTGCATCTCAATGGGAGATAGTTAAAAATAGCTGCTGAAATTCATTCTAGCCAGCTATATCTATTATTTTCCCTCTTTTCTTAAATATTTATTCCTTCTTCCTTGCTTCTACCATTTATAATAAACATTTATCACATTTGGTGTTAGGTAGTTCACATCATACAATAATTAAACTAACAGATTTTCCAGAATTTAATCTCAATTATGAACCTGATCTTATACAGTAAACCAGGCTGCCACCTTTGCGAAGGACTCCAAGAAAAACTCGAAGAAATACTGAAAGACCCCGAAAACCCCTGTAAATTTAACCTAGAGGTTAGAGACATTACCACCCGTGATGACTGGTTCCAAGCTTATCAATATGAAGTGCCTGTACTCTGTGTATTTGAGACAGATACAACAACCGAAAAGCTGATACCACGGCCCTCTCCTCGAATGCCAGTGAGAAAATTGCAGCAAATGTTACAAAAATATCTGTAAATTTTTGTTATAGAAGACAAAAAAATCCTTATAGTTGTTCAGCCTAATTTCTTGCATAAATCAAAAGTTCAAGTGGCGGGTTAAAGAACAAGATTTCTTGATCTGCCATTAATAACCAGAGGAAAAAAAACGCCCATAAAAAAATTTGGTTTAGCAAATATTTGATAGATTCTATTAAACCTAAATAAAGTAAAAATTCTAGATAAAAAAACTTTAAAAAATTATCGGAGTTCCTAATATGAAATTAAAAGAATTATTAGCAAAAGTTCCAAGTATTTCACTTACCAATAATCACCAAGCTTTAGAAACAGAAATTAAAGGTTTAGCCACAAATTCTCATGCTTGTAAACCAGGGGATTTATTTTTAGGAATTCCTGGCACCCGCGTTGATGGGGGAGACTTCTGGTCAAGCGCGATCGCTAATGGTGCTGTGGGAGCTATAGTTTCTCATTCCGCAGCAACAAAACATCCGGCAAAAAATGAGTGTGTTATCCCAGTTGCTGATATGAGTCAAATTTGCCCAGAAATTGCTGCTGCTTTCTATGACTATCCCGGACAAAAAATGAAAATGGTAGGTATCACTGGCACCAACGGCAAAACCACCACTACCCATTTAGTCGAATTTCTCCTGAATAATGCTCAACTACCGACTGCTTTATTTGGTACTCTTTATGCGCGTTGGCCAGGATTTGCAGAAACTGCAGCTTACACCACACCTTTCCCAGTGGAATTGCAAAATCAATTGGCGCAAGCAGTAGCAGCAGGTAGTCAATATGGAATTATGGAAGTTAGTTCTCATTCTCTTCATCAAAAGCGAGTTTGGGGTTGTACTTATAAGGTGGCGGTATTTACCAATTTGACGCAAGACCATCTCGACTATCACAAAGATATGGATGATTACTTTGAGGCGAAAGCGTTGCTGTTTAGTTCAGACTATCTCAAGGGTCGCGCGATAGTTAATGCTGATGACCCTTATGGCAAAAAGTTGATTGCTAGACTGGAGTCGGAAAGGGTTTGGAGTTATAGCACGAGTGACACTTATGCTGATTTATGGGCATCAAATT
Organism: Hydrocoleum sp. CS-953; assembly: GCF_002260545.1. Lineage (GTDB taxonomy): Bacteria > Cyanobacteriota > Cyanobacteriia > Cyanobacteriales > Microcoleaceae > Trichodesmium. The sequence continues at coordinate 9,667 of NZ_LGSU01001450.1, forward strand.
TAGAATATCAACCCACGGGAGTTAAGGGAATTTTGCATACTCCCCAGGGGGAGATTCCTTTTACTTTGCCATTGGTAGGACAGTACAATTTATCTAATATGTTGGCTGCGGTAGGAGCAACTTTGCATTTGGGTTTAGATTTGCCAATGGTGGTTGCTCAGTTATCAGAATTTCCGGGAGTACCTGGTCGGATGGAAAAGGTACAAGTGACAGAAGAGCAAGATGTAAGTGTAATAGTTGATTATGCTCATACTCCTGATAGTTTAGAGAATTTGTTAAAAGCAGCACGACCTTTTATTCCTGGTCGGATGATTTGTGTGTTTGGTTGTGGAGGCGATCGCGACCGGACTAAGCGACCAAAAATGGGGAAAATTGCTGCTGAGTTATCAGATTTAGTTGTGGTGACTTCTGATAACCCCCGCACTGAAGACCCGGACAAAATTTTACAGGATATTGTAGAGGGGATATCTCCAGAAGTTAAGCCTTTAGTAATAGGCGATCGCTCTGAAGCTATTCATGGTGCTATTAAGGAAGCTCAACCTGGAGATGGGGTATTAATAGCAGGAAAAGGTCACGAAGATTATCAAATTTTGGGAACAGAAAAAATTCATTTTGATGACCGGGAGCAAGCAAGAGATGCTCTGATAAATAAGTATGGTTTAAGTCAAAACTCAAAAGTGAAAAGTTAAAATTTTACCAGTTTCAAGGTAAGCTTTCAGCTATTAGCTTCCAAATTAACAACAAAAAGCTGTTTTCACAGCCAGTAACCTAAAATTATGAAATATTTAGAGAGAGGGAATAAGGAAAAATTAAAATATTATTTTTTCCCATTGCCTCTCTTTTTAATTTTTACTGTAATAATCTCCGATCTAATTGGTATAAGTTAATAGAATTAACCATGCTGAAGAAAGTAAAACTATTATCCCTAACAGTCGTCATTACAATTTTTCTCTTAATATTAGGTGCGACTTTAGTAGTATTAGGAATTTTTGATGACATACTAAATTGGGATATATTTAGTTATCAAGTTGAAAATGTTTTACAGGGAATATTTTTTGCCAGTGTCGCTCTAAGTATGTTTGGTGTCGCTATAACATTAGTGTTAGGTATTCAAGAAATAGTGACTGCTATTAGCTCACTTCAACGGAGTCAAGAAGGAGGAAATTTAACCCCTAAATCAGAAGCTCCAAAATCTACTTATTTACTTTATATTGTCGGCATATTTGCTATTTTTTCAGCGATTATTGGTAGTCTCTCTTTTGTCAATTATCGCATTACAGTTCACCGTACTAAAGTCTTTAAAAGAATCACTGCCGAACAAATACAAAATTTACAAAATAAATTTGTACAACAAATTAGTCAAATAAGTGCTTCTCCTCAAAAAAATGTGCCAGAAACAATGAATGATTTAATTAAAAATGTGCAAAAACTATCCTTTGTAAATAGTATGATTTTATATCTGCCAGATCGAAAAGATAGTACAGTGATTTGGCAATATTCATCAAATAGAATTTATGCTAAAAAAGAAAAAAGAAAATTAGAACGTTTATTTGTGGCTAAAGAATACGAAAAAGCAATTCAAGCAGCCTTTCAAGGAAAGCCAGAATTATTAAAAGTAATTAACGACGAGACAAAATTTCGATGGTATTATGTTGTGAAAGACGAAAATAATCAACCCATAGCGGTTTTGAGAATATATGGAAATCCCAACGAAAATTTTAGAGAGTATAAAATAGGTATTTAGTAAGCATTCAGGTATTACCCTTCACTTTTTCCTGCGGAATGCTACGCAAATAGCTTTTCTTTATTAATCATCCTATACCAAGTAATACCATTTCTCAAAAACTTTATCTATTTCAGAGTAGGGGAGTGTAGGGACGTTCGCATGCAAAGTCCGTACGGGAGAAGTAAAAATAAGAATAATTGACAGTCTTCATGGCTCAAATTAGTAAAACATTTACTCGACCTGTGTTAATTACTTAATAACTGAAGTTTTCCCCAACTATAGCGTTACTTTTAGGAATTGGTATAATTAATAAGAAATATTAGGTAATATGCTTTTTAGAGCAACTTTTAATTTTGGCTTGATTTTTCAACTAAGTTAATAGCTGATGGCTAAATTCTTAGGGTATTTAATCCTGTTTTATAAAAATTAAAAGTTAAAAGTCAAAATTCAAAAGTCGAAAGTAAGATTTTCTAGACTATAAACTTCGATAACACAGTAATTTCATGGAATTATTTCAGATTTAATTTTGTTATATGAGTTTTGGTAACTGCTGAAATAGAGTTGATATAATAGCAAAAGTTAAATTTAATTAAGATTAATAGTTAATCTTGAAATTTTCTATGCAACGACCAATTGGTATCGATTTATTTGCTGGTGCAGGAGGTATGACCCTTGGCTTTGAACAAGCAGGATTTGATATACCTATTTCTGTAGAATTAGACCCTATCCACTGTGCTACTCATAAGTTTAATTTTCCCTTTTGGTCTATATTATGTCGTAATGTTGTTGATATTACTGCGGATGAAATTAGACAGTTACCAGATATTCAAAATAGAGAAATTGATGTAATTTTTGGCGGTCCTCCATGTCAAGGATTTTCTCAGATTGGAAAACGTGCTTTAGACGATCCGCGCAATGAACTTATCTCTCATTTTTTACGGCTAGTTTTGGAATTAAAACCAAAATATTTTGTCATAGAAAACGTCAAAGGTTTAGCTATAGGAAAACACAAATTTTTTCTTGAGGAAGTCATTGATAAATTCTATAAAAATGGTTATCAAGTACAGCAACCTTACCAAGTTTTAAATGCTGTTAATTATGGTGTTCCACAGCATCGAGAAAGATTATTTTTGCTCGGATGTCAAAATGGTTTAACACTACCAAATTATCCTCAAATTAAAATAGATAAAAAATTAGAAAACTATATAACTGTCTGGGATGCAATAGGGGATTTACCAGAAGTAGAAAATTATCCAGAATTACTAGAAATAGATTGGGTAAAAGCAGAAAATGATTATCGTAAACCCAGTAAATATGCTAGAAAACTGCGTAGTTTGAGACGTTTAAATAATAATTATTCTTATAAACGTGCATACGACTGGACAATATTAACTTCTAGTTTACGCACAAAACATACAGAAAAATCAATAGCAAGATTTAGTGCTACAGAACCAGGAAAAATTGAATCAGTAAGTCACTTTTATAAACTAAATCCTGAGGGTATTTGTAATACTCTCAGAGCAGGAACCCCAAGTAGCAGAGGTGCCTATACTTCTCCTAGACCAATACATCCATTTACACCTAGGTGTATCACAGTTAGAGAAGCAGCAAGACTACATTCATATCCTGATTGGTTTAGATTTCATGTAACAAAATGGCATGGTTTTAGACAGGTTGGTAATTCAGTTCCACCCCTATTAGCAAAAGCAGTTGCTGAAGAAATTATTCATGCTTTAAATATTCAACCACTTAAACCTAGAAGGAAAAAATATAAGTTAGAAAAATTAGAAAATTTAGCTCTCAATATGTCTATAGCTGCCGATCTATATGGTGTCGATCGACATACTATTGCACCAAGAATGAGAAAATAAAAATTAAATAATTAATTGAATATTAATTCTTTGGTTTATCACTATACTATAGCAATCCTCCGCATATTCGTGGCAAAAATCTTACTGCTTTTTAGGTATGGAGGGAACAGGGAACTCTTAACTGGCTGGAGTTTCAAGTTTTTTATCTACTTTTTAATTTATCACGACCTATTTAGGATTACTATAGCTAATCAAAAAACAACTATGACAGCTAGAATATAATCTTTATTTCTAGATAAGTAAAGAGCTGTTTACAAAATAGACTGATAATGAATCTTAAACTAGGATTTTTTTTTGCCATTGCTGTTTGCTATCTATTAGAATTTACTAAAAAATTCAGGGGTATAAAGCCTCTCCATTTATGGAAAAAAATAAAAAAAGTTCCTTTTAGCCAATCCTTCTATTACAGAATAGGTGCTTATTAATAATTAATTGTTAATTATTAATTGTTGAATTTAAACTTCTCATACACAGCCAGATATTAATCAAAATCTATTTGTGTAATAT
>NZ_LGSU01001451.1 GCF_002260545.1 Hydrocoleum sp. CS-953
GAGCATCGTCATTAGAAGTACCGTTTATGTCAGCCATGATCAATTAATTCCTCTTATTTAAAAAAGTTTTGGTGTTTTCAAGTTATGACAGATTTGACTAACCACCCAAGTGCTTAACTGCAACATAAGAATTAGTCACTGCTATCAAATAAGGTTCTAAATTTTTATCGACAAACTTCAGGATCGCCGGATATTCCTGAAAAATCACTAAAATACTTTGTCTCCAGCTTAAAACCCGCGTGTCGTTATTCAACTAGGAGATAAACCTTCCAGGAGCTTTCCTCCGGTCATTTTTTATGTTTTTGAGGTTGTTGTTAAAACCGTAATTTTATCTCTTTGTCTATATCTTTCCCATATATTAACTGTATCAGGACTTACGGATGATGTACTAAAAACTAGGATTTGAGATTACTACACTGTTGGTGGCAATGAGCAAAATACGTTTTAGTGCGTCACTACTACATGGTAAATTTACCTATCCCTCCGTGTCAAGGCAAAACTGCCATCTTTACTGAATCTTCATAAAACAAGTAAAATACTCCCAAGTCTTTACTGAATGCTCATAAAAAAAACAAATATTTGTGGTATTTTCCCGAAAACCCAGCTTCTTTATCCGTTGATAGCAGCAACATTTTCTGGTAATTTTCAAAAGGCAAAACTGCCAATTTCATTGTATCTTCATAAAACAAATAAAATCCTGCCAAATCTTTACTGAATCTTTATAAAAAAAACAAATCTTTGTGGTATTTTCCCTAAGATCCCGATTCCTGAGCCGTTGATAGCACCAACATTTTCTGGTAATTTTCAAAAGGAAAAACTGCCAATTTCATTGTATCTTCATAAAACAAATAAAATACTGCCAAATCTTTACTGAATCTTCATAAAATAAACAAATCTTTGTGGTATTTTCCCTAAGATCCCGATTCCTGAACCGTTGATAGCAGCAACATTTTCTGGTGATTTTCAAAAGGAAAAACTGCCAATTTCATTGTATCTTCATAAAACAAATAAAATCCTGCCAAATCTTTACTGAATCTTCATAAAATAAACAAATATTTGTGGTATTTTCCCTAAGATCCCGATTCCTGAACCGTTGATAGCACCAACATTTTCTGGTAATTTTCAAAAGGCAAAACTGCCAATTTCATTGTATCTTCATAAAACAAATAAAATCCTGCCAAATCTTTACTGAATCTTTATAAAAAAAACAAATCTTTGTGGTATTTTCCCTAAGATCCCGATTCCTGAAAAACAAATAAAATCCTGCCAAATCTTTACTGAATCTTTATAAAAAAAACAAATCTTTGTGGTATTTTCCCTAAGATCCCGATTCCTGAACCGTTGATAGCACCAACATTTTCTGGTAATTTTCAAGGCGACTACTATAGCCCTACCCATTAAGGTTAGGACATTTATAAACAATAATTAGACATCTCCAATAAGAAAAAATAAAGTCAATTATCGTAAAGAAAACATCAATTATTTCTCCCTGCTCCTTGCTCCGTGCTCCCTACTCACTCTTTTCCGGAGAGGTCTATTTTCTACCAAAATCTCAAACATTTTCCTGTAAATATCATTTGGATGTCTCCCCACAAGGAATACACAAACCACACTTCCTTGATACACTAACGTAGAAATTAATAATCTTTGGCGGAGCCTAGCAGCAGCTAAATCTCTATCAATATCATTACAATTTAAGTATTCGATAAGTTTCACAAAAAAATTGAGTATTAGCTGATGAAAGCACCAGAAAATTAACCTCTTATATTTCTTGTTATTATTCCCAGGATGGAAACCAGAAACCGGGTTTGTTTAAAATACTTCAATATCGACATTTGCTTCTAAAAAACCCGGTTTCTTTTACCTCTGATAACTGTTATAGCAAACTATCTCCAAATTCTTCATTAAAAATATCTAACTGCTCCACAGTTATCACCTCTTCTTCCTCCTCTTTTTTCTTAACACCTTTCCTCAAACCAATAGCTATTTTACTATGCTTTTCAATTTCCCCCATTACCTGTCTCGCTCGTGCAATAACCGAATCTGGCAAACCTGCTAATCTTCCTGCTTCAATACCATAAGATTTATCCGCTCCACCAGGTTGTACTTGATGCAAAAATACAATTTTATCTGGCAACTCCTTCACCGTTACTTGATAATTTGCCACATTATCTAAAATCGAAGAAAGTTCATTTAATTCGTGATAATGAGTAGCAAAAATTGTCCGAGATTTTATTTCCGTTGCTAAATATTCTGCCACAGACCAAGCAATAGAAATTCCATCAAAAGTTGCCGTTCCTCTACCAATTTCATCCAACAAAACCAAAGACTTTTCCGTAGCATGATTCAATATATTTGCTGTCTCATTCATCTCCACCATAAAAGTTGATTGACCAGTTGCTAAATCATCCACAGCTCCTACACGAGTAAATATTCGATCGCTCAACCCTAAAACAGCAGAACTTGCTGGAACAAAACTGCCAGTTTGTGCCATTAATTGAATCAATCCTACCTGTCGTAAATAACAACTTTTACCACTAGCATTCGGACCAGTTAATATTATTAAATCCGGTGCAGAATGAGGAGTAATTCCCTCATCATTTTCCTCTATATTTTTACTTCCTAAGATGGCAGTATTCGGCACAAAAAAACCAGCAGGTAAATATTTTTCCACCACCGGATGCCGACCCTCAATAATTTTCAATTCTCGACTATCAACCATAGTCGGACGAACATAATTTTGATAAACTGCCACCTCTGCTAAACCACACAAAACATCAATAGCTGCCACAGCACGAGAAATATTTCTAATCTCCTCAGCGTGTTCCCCTATCTCATTTCTCAAAGCAACAAAAATATCATATTCTAATTGATTCAAATCATCTCGCGCCGTCAAAATTCTCACTTCCCTTTCCTTTAATTCCTCAGTAATATAACGCTCCTCATTCGTCAAAGTTTGCTTCCTAGTATAATCATCCGGCGCCAAATCTGCCTTAGATTTAGAAATACTAATGTAATAACCAAAAGCCTTATTATAACCAACCTTTAAATTAGGAATTCCCGTCCTTTCTCTTTCCGTAACTTCCAAATTAGCAATCCATTGTTGGTCTTCTTCAGCTAACCCCCGCATCTCATCTAATTGTGCATTTATACCAGAACGAATTAATCCACCTTCTTTTAAATGTTGGGGAGGAGATTCAACTAAAAAAGAATGAATTTTATTCCCCAACTCTTGCAAGATTGGAGGTAGATTTTGCAACACTTTTAAATAAGGAGAATTACCCTCAGATGCTAAATCAGAAAGTTCCGGAAGTTTCGTCAAAGAATCAGCTAAAAAAACTAAATCTCTAGCATTAGCAGTACCAGCACCAGTCCGCCCCGTCAAACGTTCCAAATCATAAATTTGACGCAATATTCTTTGGATATCTTGACGCAAATCATTATTTATTATCAGTTCATCAATAGTGTCATGTCTAGCACGAATACCCTTCAAATTCAGAAGTGGTTGCACTAACCACCGTCGCAAAGCACGACCCCCCATCGCAGTGCTAGTCTTATCGATCGCCGATAATAACGAACCATGATAACTACCATCCCTAACCGTTTGCGTAATTTCCAAATTCCGGCGACTCTGGTGATCGAGAATCAAAAAATCTGCCAAAGTATAACTACGCAACCGTTGTAGCGGAACTTGATTTTCCTTTTGAGTTTCTTCCAAATATTCCAACAACCCCCCCGCTGCTCGCACACCCAATGGAATATGTTCGCAACCAATACCCTCCAAAGATGTCAGTTGAAATTTCAGCAAAAGTCTTTCCTTTGCTTCCCCCAGAGTAAAAGGTTGTTGCGGACGCAGAGAATAACAAAAAGAATTAGGCAAACATTCTGGAAGATGCTCTGACTTTTCTCCAGGCCGTAACATAAAACCAATATCAGGTGCATTAGTGGGAAATAACACTTCCGAAGGTTGCAAACGCATTAATTCTTGGGTAAGTTGGTCTAAACCTTGGGTTTGAGTCGTCAGAAATTCGCCAGTAGAAATATCAGTGTAAGCAAGACCCCAATAATTTTTAGCAATGACTACTGCTGCCAAATAGTTATTGTAGCGAGGTTTTAGCATTCCGTCATCAGTAAGAGTACCAGGAGTGAGAATACGAGTAATTTCACGCTTGACTTGGCGGTTTTCCTTTGCAGCAATAGCAGAATCTTCAACTTGGTCGCAAACCACCACCGCATAACCTTTTTCTACTAAAATAGCAGCATATTTTTCCACAGCGTGGTGAGGAACTCCAGTCATAGGAACTCTACCAATTTCTTTACCAGCGTGTTTACTGGTTTGAACTAATTCTAATTCCTGCGCGATCGTCACAGCATCCGCAAAAAAACATTCAAAAAAATCACCTACTCGAAACAACAAAAGAGCGTGAGGATATTGTTGTTTAACTTCCACATAACGCTGCATCATTTCTGATAGTTTGCTAATGTCAATTTGACTGTAATCTGCGTTAGGAGGGAGAGAATCTTCAGCTTTATTTTGTTTAGCTTTTAATGATTTTTTAGTAGATGTAGAAGCGGAATATTTCATAGATAGTTAATATCAATTATTAGTTCTTAATTATTAGTTATTAGTTATTATAGCAATCCTAAATGATTAGTGAAAAAAAACTGTAGGGGTTTGGTCTCCAAACCCAAACCCATAGGTTTGACCAATAAATTAATCTGTAGTGTTCCATATAGCAATAAGAAATATGTAGGGGTTTGGTCTCCAAACCCAAACCTATATGTTTAACCAATAAATGAATCTGTAGGGATGTTCCATATAGCAATAAGAAATAATTTGTGAAAAAAACTGTAGGGGTTTGCTCTCCAAACCCAAACGAAAAAGGGATTTGGAAACCAAACCCCTACGATAAAATCTTACAACCTATGCCCGGATTGTTATAATTATTAATTATTAGTTTACAGCAAATTCCAAATATGTTATACTAATTTAATAAATGTTTGTTACAAATAGACGTTGCATGCAACCTCCCTACTCCCCTACTCAATAAGTCATAAATCGAAAAGCTCTATAAAATACAAACAAAAAAGAGGTCTTTTGACCTCTTTCTAGTTACTATTTATTAAAATCTTAATTTAAAGTAACCCAGTATTTACCCCTTGTTTACCAGTAGCCAACTCTACCTTAACAATTTTGCCACCCATTTTCATAATTCTTTGCTGTTCCCGGAACCAGCTATCATAAGGAACAAGCTTAGTAAAGAAAGTATTTTGTAGTTCTCGTTGAGTACGAGTCCGAGTTAGACTAGGAACACAAGCTGTAATCTTAAACTGTCTCATATTACAAATTTCTCCTAATATTTAATGAGGATTGTTTTAAATCCTTTGTATAACATTTAAGCTAAACAGTCAAATTTGATTATTTAGTAATCTTTTATAAGTATTAATATTTAGCATCACATTCCTATCATTTTCAGAAGGTAAACTGCAAAAATCACTACTTAAATCTAAATTATTTAATTATGCGATCGCCCGCCTCAACTTCAAATCTCAAATCTAAAAATTCCGAAGGCAGGGAGCCATAGAATCAATGCTAGTTCACTAAAACTTATAAATTAAATTAATTCAATAAGCCTTTGGTAATCTAACATTCACCCTAAGTTTCCCTAGCCTCGAAATACAACATCAGTCAAAACAAAAGAGAAAATCTACTCTTTTTTTGTCTTTTTACTGATTGCCAAATTAGCTTAAACCGGAGCAGATGTAGTCGAAGTAAACACCCATTTCCTTACCAGCATCAGGGCCGACTAAACCAGCAGTAACTTCCTTCATAGCTTGGATAGCTTGTACAGTAGCGCCGATGGGTACACCCAAAGAATTATAAGTTTCTTTTAGGCCATTTAATACGCGCTCATCCAAAATGGAAGGATCGCCTGCTAGCATTGCGTAGGTAGCATAACGCAGATAATAATCTAAGTCACGAATGCAAGCAGCATAACGACGAGTGGTGTACATATTACCACCAGGACGAGTAATATCAGAATAAAGTAGGGCCTTAGCTACAGCTTCTTTAACAATAGTTGCAGCATTAGCGCTGATAGCTGTTGCAGCTCGAACTCGTAGTTCACCTGTAGCAAAGTAACCCTTGAGCTTATCTAGAGCAGCAGTATCAAGGTATTTACCTTGAACGTCAGAAGAATTGATAACGGCGGTAATTGCGTCTTGCATTGTTGATTGATTTCCTTAAAATTGCTGAATCTTCAAAAATTATTGGATAAGTAAAGGCTAGTAGAACTTTAGATTAATCCCCTGGCTAAACTTGATACCTGAGTCAGGTCTCAAATATACAAATCTTCCCATCCGATCGAATTTTATCTAAGTCTCAAAATATATTTAGCCTTAACCCATAGCACCGATAACATAGTCAAAGTAAGTAGCAGCTTCGGCAGCATCGTCGCCACTTAAAAGGCTAGCAGCGACATTCTTCATGCAACGAACACCTTCGGCAACAGCTTCGATTGGAGTACCTAAAGACTTATACATTTCACGAACGCCTACCAACCCAATCTCCTCAATAGGAGTAACATCACCAGCAACAATACCGTAAGAAATCAAACGTAAATAATAATCCAGATCGCGCAAGCAAGTTGCTGTCATCTCTTCACCATAGGCATTACCACCAGGAGAAACAACATCAGGGCGCTTTTGGAAAAGTTGGCCACCAGCTTCTTTAATGATCCGCTCACGAGATTCACTCATAATTTGAGCAATCCGAACACGCTTTTCTCCAGTGCTTACAAAAGCTTTGATTCGATCTAATTCACCAGGACTCAGATAACGAGCCTCAGCATCTGCATTAACAATTGATTTAGTGACAATACTCATGTTTTATTCCAACACAGTTAAGGTAAAAGGTTGCTTGACATACTCCCAACATTGCCCATAGCGCAACAACGTGGAATTCTTCGACTCAATATATTTGAATCGCTATTTATACAGAGGTGATGTCCTCCCCCTGTGTTTTTCTAAAACACTATGGCGCCCGTCCCAAGACTCCCTTACCGGAGAAATTAGAACTTCCTGCCAGACTCTTAAAATAAGTTAGTTACGCTCGAAGGACTAATACCCTCTAACATAAACTACCTCCAGGAAGTATTTTGAGGCATTTTGTTCACTTTCTCATTATTTCCTTAATAGTTTGTAATATTTTGATAGGAATTACTGCTAATTCAGGCCAAAAACCCCGGAAAAGCTTAACTAATGACAAATAATTAAAGACCATTGGCAAAATGACCTTTTTATTTCATTTGCCATGACAGGTAAGAGGCCATTAGTATGTTCTCGCTCTTGAAGGCCACTAACTATAGCGCTACGCGCAAGTCAAAAATCAAAAATAATTTCTGACGCTCGTTTGAGCATTTATTAAGTATCCTAACCATAATGCGTAGTGCTATAAAAAAATTTAGAAAATTAAACAAAAATCAAATTGTAGAGATACATCTTTAAAAATAATCAAACAAAAAAATAGGTGTTGCATTGGCGATCGCTCCCAAATAAGTTAGGAGAACACCTTGGCCTTGATCGGGAAGTCTGGGCCACAAAAATCTAATTTTCCATACAACAGTGACCAATTATGCTTTAGCCTTCCGAGAAAAAATGAGGCTAATTTGCATCAAGAAGGTTATGTCTGTCAAACCAGGAATTCTCGATCAAAAAAACGCGGGGTAAAATTAACCACTCGCGTTTTCTGTTTCGCTTCGCGATATGAAAAGCGGAGCTTTGCGTTCCGCAAAACAGCCCGCTCATTTTCATCCCTGCTCTATTGGCATTACCTAAAGTTAGCCATAGAGACATTACTCTCAACCTTAGCTTTTAGGTCAATAAAAAATTTGCCGCTTGATATTTATGAAACTGCTGCTGCTACCTTTGCATCAACAGCTTTATCAGTCAAACGCTCATAAGTTGCACGCATTTTTAGACCAACTAAAACTTGAAATAGTCCACTACCATTATTAGAACCTGGATAATCTTGATGGTTCATCATCATGTGGGTCATCTCACCATAGTATTTAGTAGAAGTATTGCTCAGGTGTCCTTCAACGTAGATCATTTCTTCCAGATTATCAAAGTTACCATCTACTTCTAGGATAGAAACTTCATGGCCGAAATACGCATCTGGGCCATAGAACATCTTAATACCAGGATAAGAACAGGTGAGTTTCCGTCCACAAGGAATCCAGTTAATAGTAGACCCTTCATCAAACAGATAAACTGGCTCGAAATCTTTGACACCTTCACGTTGGATCAAACGCACCCGCAAGACCTTATGTTCCTTGTCATCAGGAATCAGTTTAGTAGGCAGAATTTGAATTACCACATCTGCATGAGCTTTTTGTGGGTCAATATAGGCATCAAAGTCAGGACGACGAGCATTGATAGAAGCGAGTACATCTTCGTAACGGTGGCCTCTTTCTGCCATGTCACGCTTGATTTTCCAAGCAATTTTAACTTCATCACTAATATCTAGATAAACACTAAAATCTAGAAGCTCTCTTACACGCTCATCATAGAGAGGATGAAGACCCTCAATCACCACAATATGATTTGGGTGAACTTTTTCTGGTGGGTCAAGTTCGCCAGTTTCGTGGTTATAAATTGGCTTATCAATAGACTCACCACTCTTGAGGGCTTTAATTTGCTCGTACATGAGGTCAAAATTATTGGCCCTTGGGTCGAGAGCAGTAATTCCTGTTTCTTTACGTTGCTTACGGTCTAAACTATGATAGTCGTCCAGGCAGATAACTGTAACGAAATCTTCTCCAAATACATCTGTAATTCGGCGCAAAAAAGTAGATTTTCCGCATCCCGAATCTCCGGCAACTCCAATTAAGATTACTTTATCTGGTTTTTTCACAATAGGTTCCCTCTAACACAAAACAAAGTTTAGTGACATATCCCATGGTTTCTTTTTGGGTGAGTCTAGGCTTCTTAGTAAGTCCAGGACAAATTCCTCAGCATTTCAGGAGCCGTTTTAAGTCTTGTCACCCTTAACCCNCATATCCCATGGTTTCTTTTTGGGTGAGTCTAGGCTTCTTAGTAAGTCCAGGACAAATTCCTCAGCATTTCAGGAGCCGTTTTAAGTCTTGTCACCCTTAACCCAGACTATATCTAATCAATTTCAGCCACTTTTTCCACCACATCTCTATGACAAGAGAGTTCAGGTTTGCTAGAGAAGTTAGCTAAATAAATAGATAAGTCCAATAAATTTGGTCCACATAAAACGAATTCCCTGGAGAGGGTTGCTTTGCTACACGGTAGAATGCTGAAACAACCTCTTATCCTTGGAGCCTTGGACAGACCTTGAAGCTATTGACTCTAAGTCTTTTTTACTAACTTTTGTAAAATATCATATCAGAATGGGATCTTCCCTACAAGGATCAAAGAAAATAAAAGCTTCATCATATAATTCTGTAGAAATCTAGACAGCAGGCTCAAGGCAAATCTTTTCCGTCATTTGTTTATCAGGCCAAATTAACTCTTTTTTTTTCAAGTTTTGACATAAAAATCAACTAGATAAATAGGCAAAGAGTTCACCCATGGAGAAAGAAAAATGCTATTGGTATTTCTAGGCCCTTGATTGATAAATGGGTATTTTTGACTTTTGACTTCCGGGACACTTGAAATGGTGTGATTGTTATTGGTTTTTGACTTCACAGATAGCTAAAGAAACCATAAGAAATTATGACCACTCTGAACTTTATATATAAAATNAACTAGATAAATAGGCAAAGAGTTCACCCATGGAGAAAGAAAAATGCTATTGGTATTTCTAGGCCCTTGATTGATAAATGGGTATTTTTGACTTTTGACTTCCGGGACACTTGAAATGGTGTGATTGTTATTGGTTTTTGACTTCACAGATAGCTAAAGAAACCATAAGAAATTATGACCACTCTGAACTTTATATATAAAATAGTCAGAATTGATTAGTATCAAGAATACTAATGCCGAAGAGCTAAGGAAAGGGCAACAAAAATATTTCTGTATTGGCCAATAGTCAAAAGGTTCTTCAAAGAACGCTTAAATGCGAACAAAAGTGAATTTCTTGTGAGTGAAAAGTCTATATTTTCTAAACAAAAAGAGAAGTCGATAATGACAACTCAAATTGGAATTAGTGTAAAAAACAATACAGAATTATATGTTATCTCTGTTTATGGAAGCTTGATCGACTTCATTCAGAGTTTAAAGAACTGAAAAATGATCGGTTTGACTTATCGAAGTAGTTGTGCTTTCAGAAGAGTTCCTCATCAGAGAATGACATCAGGAAAACAAAATTTCCAGCATTAAACCTCTCAAATATAGATCCCAAATGGGTTCTATTTAAAAACAGAGGAGGGAGATGGGGAGATGGCAAGATGGGGAGATGGCAAGATGGGGTGTATTAGATATATCCCACTCATCCAATCATCAAATCAATTCTTACCCATAAATTATCAATTACTTTTCCCTCCAACCTATTTTCTGGAGATACGCTTAGGCTTCTATATAGCACTAAGCATTATGGTTAGGACACTTANTCCCACTCATCCAATCATCAAATCAATTCTTACCCATAAATTATCAATTACTTTTCCCTCCAACCTATTTTCTGGAGATACGCTTAGGCTTCTATATAGCACTAAGCATTATGGTTAGGACACTTATAAATGCTCAAACGAGGGTCAGGGATTACTTTTGACTGTCAGATGTGCGTCTTACATTCTGGAGGGGCTGTCTGGGGAATTTTTCGCACTTTATACGCCCCGTAGGAAACCTCAGAATTAGGCACTCGCTTTTGTAGGGGCGTTTTCCTGACGGAATGCTCCGCATTCATGTCGCCGACATGAAAAACGCGCGTTGTGCGCTAGCGAAATGGCCATTTCCGTTCCGGAATGCTCCTAATTACGCACTTCGGCTGTCGCCGACATGAAAAACGCGCGTTGTGCGCTAGCGAAATGGCCATTTCCGTTCCGGAATGCTCCTAATTACGCCCCTACTGACTTTGAACTTGCGCGTAGCGCTATAGAGTTAAAAAGTTGTGGCCATTACACCATGGCATCTTAAAAAACACTTAAATAGAAAGACTCATCATCTCTTGGCAATATACTTTATCTAAATGGAGAAGCAAAGAATGAAAACTCAGATGGGATTCGGTGTAAAAACCAACACAGAATACGGTAGTCGTAGTTTTGTATATGAAGTAGAGGGTCTACGTCAGAGTGAAACTACTGACAAGTTAAATAGCCCTATCCGTAGCAGTGGGACTGTTTATATTACAGTACCTTATGCTCGCATGAATCAAGAAATGCGACGAATTACAAGGATGGGAGGCAAAATTGTCAGTATCAAAACTCTGAGCGAGCACTCTCAAACTAATGGTCAAACAACTAACACAGGAGAAAAAACTAAACCCATGACTCAAGCCAAACCTAAGTCAGATAAGAAGGATGTTCCTGTAAACACCTATCGTCCCAAAAATCCTTTCGTCGGTAAATGCCTTTCAAGCACTGAATTAGTCCAGGAGGGTGGCGAAGGTACTGTTCGTCACTTAGTATTTGACCNTGAGCGAGCACTCTCAAACTAATGGTCAAACAACTAACACAGGAGAAAAAACTAAACCCATGACTCAAGCCAAACCTAAGTCAGATAAGAAGGATGTTCCTGTAAACACCTATCGTCCCAAAAATCCTTTCGTCGGTAAATGCCTTTCAAGCACTGAATTAGTCCAGGAGGGTGGCGAAGGTACTGTTCGTCACTTAGTATTTGACCTTTCTGGTAGCGAGTTGAAATATCTTGAAGGTCAAAGTATTGGTATCATTCCACCAGGAACAGATGCTAATGGTAAGCCTCACAAGTTAAGGCTTTATTCCATTGCTTCAACTCGTCACGGTGATAATCTTGACGATCAAACTGTATCTCTATGTGTACGTCGTCTAGAATACAATCACCCAGAAACAGG
Organism: Hydrocoleum sp. CS-953; assembly: GCF_002260545.1. Taxonomy (GTDB): domain Bacteria; phylum Cyanobacteriota; class Cyanobacteriia; order Cyanobacteriales; family Microcoleaceae; genus Trichodesmium. Next base: position 11,999 of record NZ_LGSU01001451.1, read on the forward strand.
CGAGAGAATATATGGTGTATGTTCCTCTTACCTATGTGGCATGGAAGAAGGTGCTGATGTATCTATTACTGGGCCTGTAGGTAAAGAAATGTTGCTACCTGATGATGAAAATGCAACTATTATTATGATTGCTACAGGTACAGGAATTGCTCCTTTCCGTGCTTTCATCTGGCGGATGTTTAAGGAAAGAGAACAAAATCCTGATTATCAGTTCAAAGGTTTAGCTTGGCTATTCTTCGGTTGTGCCTACACTCCAAATATTCTCTACAAAGAAGAGCTAGAAGAACTTCAACGTCAATTCCCTGACAATTTCCGCGTAACTTATGCTATTAGTCGGGAACAAAAGAATAAAGACGGTGGCAAAATGTATATTCAGCATAGAATTCAAGAAAATGCTGACGAGTTGTGGCAACACATTCAAAAGCCAAATACTCACACTTACATCTGCGGTCTCAAGGGTATGGAAGGTGGCATTGATGAGGGAATGTCTGCTGTTACTGGTCAGTTTGATGTTAATTGGACTGATTATCAGAAGCAGTTGAAGAAAGACCATCGCTGGCACGTTGAAACTTATTAATACTTTTGTATTTATCAAAAACTCAAAAGTATTATGGTAGAATTGATAGCTATTTAATTGCTTCATGTCTTAGGACTTAGGGAGAGGTATAAAATACTTCTCCCTAAGTCCTGCATTCTTGTGCGATAATAAAAAACAGGGGGAGGACATCACCTCTGTATAAACTGCGACTCCAATATTGAGTTGAAGAATCCCAAGGTGTTGGAATCGCTCACTGTCGGGAGGATGTCAAGTTACTAACAAAGAAATTCTCTTGTATTTGGGTTAGTGGCAAATCTCTCAAATTCTAATTAATCTAGAATCATAATTAGGAGAAAAAAATGAACTTTGGCAATCTTGCTAAAATTGTTGCTGGTGTTGCTGGTGTTGCAGCGACAGGCTATGGTGTAAAGAAAGCTGTAGATTATTTCCAGAATCGCGATCAAGAAGAACCAGATCCTGAAACAACTGAAGATGCAGAAGTAGAGCTAGAGCCAGATGATATTGCTTTTGCTACTCTGGAACCTGAGTCAGTACAGCCTTTCCTTGATAATAGTTTTGGTGCTGAAGGTCGTTATGTTCCTACTCGCCCACCTAAAGTCTTTGAATATCAAGAGCAAGACTATATGGTAATTTGGACTTACGATAATGAGAAGGAAAAAAATCAATTGTTGGCTTTCCAATATACTGAGGATGGTCGGCAAATGGTTGCTAGTGTAGGATATACTGCTGATGCTACTGACTATAATGTTAATTTAGATGGTACAAATTTAGCNGGTCGTTATGTTCCTACTCGCCCACCTAAAGTCTTTGAATATCAAGAGCAAGACTATATGGTAATTTGGACTTACGATAATGAGAAGGAAAAAAATCAATTGTTGGCTTTCCAATATACTGAGGATGGTCGGCAAATGGTTGCTAGTGTAGGATATACTGCTGATGCTACTGACTATAATGTTAATTTAGATGGTACAAATTTAGCTGTGGAAATTAGTGGCAATGGGGAACAAATTACATCAGGGCAAGGTGAAACTGATGGTACAGATGAAGTAGATTTAGTTCCCGTTGGCTAAATTCATCGTCAAAAATTTGGTAAGTGGCAAACCAAAACCACCCTATTTCAACATTTACTAACTATTTTTATACAAAAAAAAATCTGCTCCACATAGGGCAGATTCTTACTGTCAACATCTACTTTTTGGAGGCTTCTACCATCCATAATGTTATTATACTCATATTTTTAATTTTTTCATAACAATTTAATTTTTGTTATAGAATTTTAGTAATCTATAACAAAAATTACTTAAAAT
>NZ_LGSU01001452.1 GCF_002260545.1 Hydrocoleum sp. CS-953
CTTCCCACACCTCCCACTCTCCCCACACTTCCTGCTTAACCTAATTTCCGAAGTTGTGTCAAAATAGCTTTATATTCTTGGGTAATATTAATTTTTTTCTTAGCTGTTTCTGGAGCTAATGATTTGAGAATTTTCTGGCATTTTTCACAACGATTACCTTTCCAACAATAACAATCATCTACTAACTGTAAAAGAGTCGATTTTAAATGATGATTTTCTGTTAGTAATGCCTGGTAATTCTTGTGAATAGATTCAACAACTAAACTAATATGTTGTAAATCTTGACTAAAATTTTCCAAGTCATTAATAGTATCAGCTCGAATTTGATGCTTTACTTCTATTTTTCCTCGCAAATTATCTTCCCACTGTTGCTTTTGTGGTGTTTTTGCACCGTGATGAATCGTGAATTTAGCGATTTTACTCATTTGTTTTGCTTTGAGTTTTCAGATGTTTTTCTAATTAAGAAAGACGTAATATTAGGACTTAAGCAGAAACCGGGTTTATCGACAAAATTTTCTGATTTAAACAACAAGGTAATAAACCCGGTTTCTTGTTTGGGTGCGTAGTTAATATTACGTCTCTACATTTTTATGAAGATAATGCAGTAACTACAGTCTCATTTCCAGATGGTAAAGCTGTATCATTACTCGCATTCAAACTCAGCACTGAACTATCAGAACTACTATTAGTATGAGCAGCCATCAAATTAGCAATTTCATGGGGAGATAAATTATCTAAACAAACCATTTTTCTGGTTCCTTCTAAGTCAANTAGTTAATATTACGTCTCTACATTTTTATGAAGATAATGCAGTAACTACAGTCTCATTTCCAGATGGTAAAGCTGTATCATTACTCGCATTCAAACTCAGCACTGAACTATCAGAACTACTATTAGTATGAGCAGCCATCAAATTAGCAATTTCATGGGGAGATAAATTATCTAAACAAACCATTTTTCTGGTTCCTTCTAAGTCAATCATTTTTGAGAGATTGGTTTCCTCAGAAAGCACTGCTGCTGCTTGATGAATAATTGACCAATCTGTGCGTTCTTGCCAACGCCATTTTAAACTGTAATAATTAATAGGTTTTACCACACCATTTTCATCTGGCTTTTGACCGCTATGCTTGACAAATTCAGGAATAAAAATTCCTGTTGCTGGTTCAACTCCATTGGCTTGAACTGAGGCAATTAAACGATTAAAATCATTCAATGAACGACTTNGCTGCTGCTTGATGAATAATTGACCAATCTGTGCGTTCTTGCCAACGCCATTTTAAACTGTAATAATTAATAGGTTTTACCACACCATTTTCATCTGGCTTTTGACCGCTATGCTTGACAAATTCAGGAATAAAAATTCCTGTTGCTGGTTCAACTCCATTGGCTTGAACTGAGGCAATTAAACGATTAAAATCATTCAATGAACGACTTTTAATATAGGTCACCATCAACACTCCTTGAGGTAATTCTCCTGACTCAGCGACAAACCAAAGTTGACCCCATAAAGTATTAGTTGTTTGACCTAAATTGCCAAAAAATTTGCTGAATTTGAGGATTGTCATTGATACTTTAGAGCCGTAATCTGTGTCTCCAATTACCCATTGTCCTGATTGACAATTATTACGAACTGCTATAGGAATTTCTGGTACTAATAAGGCTTGTTTTGGTTTGGCTCCAAAAACATTAATTTTTGCTTTTGTATTACTGTTAGACATTTTTTTGTTTCCTTTTAATTTGATTTATTTCTAATCAGTAGCATTCAGCAGTCAGCTATCAGCTATCAGCTTTTTAAGGTGTATAATGTCAAACCTATTTTGGTGTGACAATGAGTTATTAACTCATAGTTGAATGCTTACCTTTGAGCTACTTGAATGACAAAGATTTGAGATTAATTTTCGATGAGTCTAATGGGTAGTCGTGCGTAGTAATGGGAGATGGGGATAAACAACCACTAGCAAGGGAGCAAGATGCTCCCACTGTTCCCTTGAGCAGAATAATTACAATAGACTACTGGACTGTTTCAGCTAAAATAGTGCGTTAGAATTGTCATTGCGAACGATAGTGAAGCAATCTCTGGTAGATTTCCTATTGCACCATTTAAGATTAAACAATCCACTACTAGACTGAAACATCTAAAATGGTGCGTTACGACGGATTGTTAAATAGCTTGCACAGTCTAAATTTTAGCCGTCTAACGCACCCTACAAGGTTTGCTCCCCACACTGCCTACTCCCTAATTAATTAAATGTGACAATTTTGCAGGTTCTGGATATTTGTAATCTGTGGTTGCTTCTTCCTGAGCTTTAATAATTCGCAATGCTCCCAGTAAATGCTCTAACATTTCTATGTGAGCAGGAGTAAAATGAATGCTGAAACCTTCTCCATCCCTGGCGTATCCTGGGCAAACAAGAGAGGCAGAACTCTGTTCTTCATGGGTGGCAATATACAGCCAGTCTTCGTCTTCTAGTTTGTAGTGGGTGTCTGTCCAGGTTCTTAGCATGATGGTATCCTCCAGGTGGACTATGCTTGTGAACACTAAGGGTAAATTGACTAGGACTTACGCAGAAACCGGGTTTATCAACGAAATTTCTTGGTTTAAACAATAATCAGGGCAATAAACCCGGTTTCTTGGTTGGTTTGTGTAAGTCCTATTTACAATTAGCCAATTTGAGCATGACACTATATATAGATCATCATTTGAATTGACTGACTGTTCAACCTTACCAGTAGTGTGTTTTTGATTGATTTTTTTATCAACTAAATTTATTGTAGCGCTCGTTGATTTAATCGTCAAGGGTAAAGTTGAAATTTTCGTCAAAGTAGTCTAAAATACTTACCAGGAGGTAAAAAGACGTGGCAAAAAGTTTTGGAAAGCTAATTAGAAAGGCCCGCAAGGACAAAGGATACTCTCAAAGGGAATTGGCCAAGCACCTAGGAGTGGACTTCACTTATTTGTCCAAGCTAGAAAACGATCGCGCTGACTATGCGCCAAAAGAAGAAGTCATTCGTGGACTAGCGAAGCATCTCAATTTGAACCCAGAGGAATTAATTTTCCTTGCTGGTAGAATTCCTCACCAGTACGAGGAAATTCTCAAGGAGAACCCCCAAGAGATGGTTGCATTGTTTAGACGAATACGAGAATCTCCAGAGTTCGCTCAAAAAATATCTCAAGCGGCAAGGGAGAATGAAGTATGAGTATCCTGAAACCCTATAGCTTTTATCGCAAAGACTCGATTGAGCATAGGGCAAACGATCTGCTCAGGCGAATGCACAAAACCGGAAATTTTGCTCCCAAATGGCCTTTTGATGCTTCGTTAGTAGCTGATTTTTTGGATTTGGGAGTAGTTTGGGATTATATTCCGCCTGATGCAGAAGGAGCGATCGCTGCTCGAATATTACCAACCGAACGACTTATCGAAATCAATGAGGAAATTTTAGATAAACCTCAAGGGTTTCAAGAATCGACGCTTGCTCACGAAATTGGTCATTGGGTGCTACATATTAACCAAGACGAAGCAGATGGAGTTGTTCAACAATTGGAACTCGATCTCGGTAATTATGGAAAACCAAAAGAGTCAGAAGAACCTTTTGTTTGTCGGGGTGCAGGTAGCAGTAAAGTTGACTCTATTGAGTGGCAAGCACAATATTTTGCAGGTTGTTTATTGATGCCGAAGTCAATTCTGGAAGAGAAAAGACAAGGCAGAGATTTAACTAAGTGGTCAAACCTTTATAAAATCAAAGATGAGTTAGGTGTGAGTATTTCTAATTTAACTTATCGCTTGCAAGAGTTTGGTTGGATTTCTATTCCTAAAGGTAGTCGCACAATTTATCGGGGAGCTGCTGAAGTCAAGGGGCAAACACATTTATTTGGATAGGGTTCTAATACCAATTTGTTAAAGATATGGAAGATTAAAACCTTCCAAATGCCCCTTTTTAATGGGTTATCGGGGATAGCAAGGTCAGGTTTTACCCATGATTTTAGTCTAGACGAGCTAGTAGGATAAGTGGCAATAATGAATTAGTTTATCGGTGTCAAAATCTTTATATAGCTCTAGCTATAACAGATATTATGGTGAGCAAATATTGAGTAATACAAACTTGTGGTAACTCAAGCAATATTTACTCACCTGACTTTATTGTATCTAGATTTTTTCAATTCCTAGCTAATTTTTTTTTGCTGCTAAGTTAGGTACTTGAGTAAAAGAGTGAATGAAATTTTGAATCTGGTTAATATTATTCGTCCATAGTCCAGTTTCTTCATAGTATTTATTAGTTTTNTGAGCAAATATTGAGTAATACAAACTTGTGGTAACTCAAGCAATATTTACTCACCTGACTTTATTGTATCTAGATTTTTTCAATTCCTAGCTAATTTTTTTTTGCTGCTAAGTTAGGTACTTGAGTAAAAGAGTGAATGAAATTTTGAATCTGGTTAATATTATTCGTCCATAGTCCAGTTTCTTCATAGTATTTATTAGTTTTTCCAGGTTGAGAACAGAGAATATTTGCGCTAGTCACTACAGCAAATTTATCATCACATACCCAATATTTAGAGTGAGTTCCCATTAGTTTGAGTTGAAAATATTTAGGGTAAAGTCGTTTAAGTTCTTGTAGCTTAAACATAGCATTATATTTCCAAGTATTAGCAGGTGTTAATTCCCACCAACCATTACCAGGAATAATTATATTACCAATATCTTTTTGCCATCCCCAACCAATCTCTATTTTGACTTGNCAAATTTATCATCACATACCCAATATTTAGAGTGAGTTCCCATTAGTTTGAGTTGAAAATATTTAGGGTAAAGTCGTTTAAGTTCTTGTAGCTTAAACATAGCATTATATTTCCAAGTATTAGCAGGTGTTAATTCCCACCAACCATTACCAGGAATAATTATATTACCAATATCTTTTTGCCATCCCCAACCAATCTCTATTTTGACTTGGCGGTTAAGGGTGTTTTTTAATTCTTGAATCATATTATTGTCGAGACTATGACGGGTTAACCAAGGGCAAACAATAATGATTTTTTCTTGAGCTTGGCGTAGGGTTTTGAGGAGTAAATAACGATGTTGATATTTGCCAAGAATAATTCCTTGACAGTTAAAGGGGTCGGTATTTTCCCAATGGGAATTAGTGGTTGAAAACATTTGAATATCTCCTACTTATTTAGGTTCTGAGACTATTCTGCTGACAATTTCAGAATTTGTCGGTAAGATAAGTTAAGCAGTTTAGTCACCTGACTAAGTAAGAAAAAGTCAGGTTAAACTAAAAAGTAGGTTTTATAAATAAGAGAGAAATGGATGAGCAGGAAGCATTAGAAATTGTCAATGAGGCGATTTTTCAAAAGGAAAAAAGAAAATTGAAGGATATTGAAGAGCTGATTTTTAAGGGTTCTTTACAAAAACATACTTATGGAAAAATTGCTGACAATAGTGGTTATGATGAGCAGCATATTAAAAATGAAGGTGCAGCTTTTTGGAAGATATTATCAAAAGTATTGGGAGAAAAAGTCGGTAAGAATAATTTTTTAGGAGCATTAGAAAGAAGGCAATCTCCTGATACAACCCAGACTCAAGATTTTCATAAATCTAATAATTTAGAAGAAAAAATTAATGATTTAGTAGCCAAAGTACGTCTAAATATTCGAGAAATTATTTTAGACAACTGTGGCACTATGAAAGTNTCTCAACCGAAAAAAAAGCCGCCGAAAAGAAAAAATTAATGATTTAGTAGCCAAAGTACGTCTAAATATTCGAGAAATTATTTTAGACAACTGTGGCACTATGAAAGTATTAGATATGACTCAACCTATCGGCTTAAATGATATTTATACAAACGTTAATATCTTGAAAAAAATCACGAGTCGGATAGGAAAAGATATTTCTCAATTTGAGAAAAAGTACAATGCTGAAAATTTTGAACGTTTTGAAATTGGCGAAGTTAGTCAGGAAAGAATACCCGGAATAGAAATTGTTAAAAGTTATTCAAAACTGATGGTTTTAGGTAAACCAGGAGCAGGAAAAACTACATTTTTAAAATATTTGGCTATTCAATGTATTGACGGAGACTTACTTACACATCTTGTGCCAATTTTTATCACTCTCAGACAGTTTGCAGAAGCAGAAAACCAACCTAATTTACTAGAATATATAACTAAAATATTTTCTGATGATACTGTTTTTGCTCTAGAAATAGATAGCATTTTCAAAAATGGCAGAGCATTAATTTTACTAGATGGTTTAGATGAAGTTAGAGAAGCAGATCATAATCGTGTATTAAAACAAATTCGCGATATTTCTACTCGATATTCTAACAACCAATTTGTCATAACTTGTCGCATTGCTGCATGGGAATATAACTTTGATAAATTTATAGATGTAGAAGTAGCTGACTTTGATGATGAGCAAATAAACAATTTTGCTAATAATTGGTTTAAATCTAAAAATCCAGATATAGGTAAGAAATTTATTTCTAAACTTGAGGAAAATCCACCAGTTAAAGAATTAGCTACAAATCCTTTATTGTTAACTCTTTTATGTTTAGAATTTGAAGATTATTTGGATTTTCCCACAAATCGTTCAGAACTTTATGAAAGAGGAGTAGGTGTACTTTTAAGTAAGTGGGATGCTAAACGTGGAATTGAACGAGACCAAGTTTATAAAAGGTTATCTCTGAGGCGAAAAGAAGATTTGCTTAGTCAAGTTGCTGTGAAAACTTTTGAACGAGGTGATTACTTTTTTAAGCAAAGAGAATTACAGGAAAATATTAGTCTTTATATTTACAATTTACCTGATGCTAAAACCGATCCAGAAGCTTTGTTGATAGATAGTGAAACAGTTTTGAAATCTATTGAAGCACAGCATGGATTATTTGTAGAAAGAGCGCGTAGTATTTATTCTTTTTCTCATTTGACTTTTCACGAGTATTTTACAGCAAGGGGACTTTATGCAACTTCCAATGGTTTAAAAAATTTGGTAAATCATATTAGTGAGACTCGCTGGCGTGAGGTATTTCTTTTAGTAGCTGGTATNAGATAGTGAAACAGTTTTGAAATCTATTGAAGCACAGCATGGATTATTTGTAGAAAGAGCGCGTAGTATTTATTCTTTTTCTCATTTGACTTTTCACGAGTATTTTACAGCAAGGGGACTTTATGCAACTTCCAATGGTTTAAAAAATTTGGTAAATCATATTAGTGAGACTCGCTGGCGTGAGGTATTTCTTTTAGTAGCTGGTATGCTGCAAAATGCTGATGAATTTTTGTTATTGATGAAGGAGAAAATTGATAATTTATTAGCACGAGATGAAATATTACAAAGCTTTCTAAACTGGGGTCATCAAAAAGCTAGTTCAATTAAGCTGCCATTCGCAGCCATTGAGATCCGTATTTTTTATTTGGAACTAGAGGAAGACTGTACTTCTGATGATACTATGAGAGCTAGAATAAACTTAAATTTTTTTCATCATTTCTTAGAATTTAGGTATGTAGGACTTGATGATTTAGCAGAATACCTTCTCAACGATTATTCACTAGCAGATTATCATACTTTTAAAAATTCTATTGTGCTAGATAAAAAGTTTCAAAGCCTGTTTACTCATGCTTATTATGGGGATTATCGTGTTCTTTCCAAAGATATTGAAAGTATTTTAAATTTTGACCTGGAACCAAATCTCGAATATTCACTTCAACACCTCAAAAATAAACTACCTGATTCCCAACAATACGAACCAAATATGAAGGAGTGGTGGAAGATAAATGGTTATAATTGGATTCAAGAATTAAGAGCTATAATGATGGCATATAGAAATATTGGTCACGACTGGCAACTTACCCAAGAAGAAATGCAATTTAATGAAGAACAAATAGAATTACTGCAAAAATATTATGATGCTAACGGACTGCTAATAGAATGCTTAATGAGTGATTGTTTTGTCGCCAATGAAGTGNGATAAATGGTTATAATTGGATTCAAGAATTAAGAGCTATAATGATGGCATATAGAAATATTGGTCACGACTGGCAACTTACCCAAGAAGAAATGCAATTTAATGAAGAACAAATAGAATTACTGCAAAAATATTATGATGCTAACGGACTGCTAATAGAATGCTTAATGAGTGATTGTTTTGTCGCCAATGAAGTGCGCGATAAAATCGAATACGAACTATTTTTACCCATCGCTGAAATTGAAAAAAGGAAAGAGTAAAAGTGACATATAAAACCCAAGTAGCAGATACAACTTACGAGAGCTTCTAATTATCACTATTCAACCCGACATAATATTACCTACTCCCTATTCCCAACAAAATTATAAATTCAGTTCCTTTTCCTTCTGTCGAATTAACCAGAATTTCTCCACCATGTTTTTCGACAATAATTTGACGGGCGATCGCTAACCCTAAACCTGTTCCTTTACCCACGGCTTTTGTAGTAAATAAATGCTCAAAAATCTTTTGTTTAACTTCTTCACTTATTCCCTGACCATTATCAGCAATTGAGATTTTTACCTGGTTATTTTCAAGTGATGTTGTCACAGTAATTTGGTTGGGATTTACTTTAATTTCAGCAAAAGTTTTTCCTTCATTACTTTCTTCTAAAGCATCAATAGCATTACTCAAAATATTCATAAATACCTGATTCAACTGTCCCGCATAACATTTAATTTCTGGCAAGTTACCAGAGTTTTTAATCACTTTTATTTCGGGGCGTTTTTCGTTCGCTTTGAGACGGTGTTTTAGCATCATAATTGTACTATTAATACCATCCTGAATATTGGCAAGAACCGGATGATATTTATCAGCACGGGAGAAAGTTCTGAGACTGTTGCTAATATCTTTAATTCGCTTAACTCCCTCCAACATCGAATCAACTAACTTTGGTAAATCTTCCCGGATATAATCTAGTTCAATGGCTTCTATTTCCTCCTCAACTTCTGCGTCTAATTTCGGATATTTTTCTTGAATTAGATCCAGCAATTCAAATAAATCGTTGATATAATCTAACGCTAGTGGAATATTACCGCCGATAAAACCAACGGGATTATTAATTTCGTGAGCAACTCCAGCAACTAAATTACCCAGTGCTGACATTTTTTCACTTTGTACGACTTGAAGATGAGCTTGTTGTAATTCTTTAAATGCTTGTGTTAACTGTTCGGAATACTTTAGCGATCGCTCATATAGTTGAGCATTTTCTAGGGAAATAGCAACTTGGGAAGACAGGAGCTTAATCACACTGAGGCGATCGTGATTAAACACCCCACTCGTCAATTTATTTTCTAAATAAATAATCCCTACCAAATGACCTTGATTAATAATTGGGTTACACGATACACTCTGGGGGCGATGAGAGAGCATATAATGCCTGATTAAACCAGGAATACCTGTTTGACAATTATTTATAACAATTGTTTTTTTGGTGTTTTTGACGTAATGAATTATCCTTACAGGAATATCTTGAGAATCAGAGATACATTGCTGAGTCAGCATAGTTTGAATTCCCTCTCGATCGCTCCAGGTAATTGCTTTAACTTCCCAACTATTTTCTGCGGGAAGAATTAGTACAACTTTGTTCGCACCTGAGTTTTCTAAGATAATCCGAGTCATGCTACTAATGAGTGTATCTAATTCCAGAGAGCTGGAAATAGATTGAGCTGCTTTGAGTAAACTGGTAAAATCTAGAACATCAGAAATATTAGTGCTGGTTGTGTTAGCAGTGTAAGTCTGAGCCAGAGTTGCAACACTTTCTTTTAGATTTAGGTTCAGTCGTTCTTGTTGCAGGATAGGTTGCAGTAGTAGAGGGTAGCGTTTTTCTAAATCGTTGGTTTTGGTTTTGGCTGCCCAACGAGCATAATCATAATACGCTTCAATCATATATTCCTGAGCAATGCGTTCTTTCCCCCAGTCTAGGTAAAACTTAGCTGCTAGTTCATTGGCGAGGGCTTCTTCCTGGAGGAATGCGTTGGCTTGGGCACCAGCAATGGCGCGATCGTAAAAATCCACTGCACTGAGCTTGTTATTCAATACACGACACCTTTCCGCCTCAACCAAATCAAATTTATGTTGACAGTTCATTGGTGCATGAGTTGCCCAATGCTCCATTTTTTTCTGATTCATTTCCACTCTCTTGAGAATAGACTTTTGTTCTCCATCTAACGAAGAATAAACTGCCAAATGTGCCAACGAATCATAGAAATAGTACACAGGCGTAAACAACAACCCCGGAGCGCCCTCTAAATAAGATTCTACTTGCAAAGCATTTTCATAAGCTTGTTGAGGTTCTGAAAATAGGCAACTGAGTATTAATTTATTGAAATAAATATAGTAAAGTGCAAGTATATCATTATTTGTTTTCAGTTGCGGTAATGATGTTTCTTCATCATATACTTTGCCGTTCAACTCCCAAGGCTTTTTACAGGGATTAATTAAATTCAAGACTGCTTGTTGAAATATTTGATTAGACTTTAATGTTCCATCTTGTTTTAGNGTTCTGAAAATAGGCAACTGAGTATTAATTTATTGAAATAAATATAGTAAAGTGCAAGTATATCATTATTTGTTTTCAGTTGCGGTAATGATGTTTCTTCATCATATACTTTGCCGTTCAACTCCCAAGGCTTTTTACAGGGATTAATTAAATTCAAGACTGCTTGTTGAAATATTTGATTAGACTTTAATGTTCCATCTTGTTTTAGTCGCTTCAAGGCATCGCTACTCGTTACCATCTCTCGCTCAACTATCGTTAGTTCTTGCCCCGTACAGTAGGAATGGCTGGAAATGTGCATGGTAGCATACCCACCAAATTCAAAATTGCCACTCTCTAAACAACTTTGGTATGCCTTAGTAAGAATAGGCAATGTTTCTCTGAAATGTGCTTTGCCATGAACTGTACAAGCTCCTACCATGTGAAGTACACACGCTTTTATTTCTGGCGCATTGAACTCTTCCACTAAACGGGAACCTAATTTGCCAAATTGATATGTTGCTTCTACATCTCCAAATAGCCCGTTTAAGAGAAGACCATAAAAAGTATAGCCATAGCTAGAAAAAGAAGAAGTACCATGAAGCACTGATAAATTTATCAATTCGCACACCACTAAGGGTAACAAAGGTGATGCAGTTTGATAGCATGGTGTAAATAGACTTGCTAATATTCTTGCAGTCGCCAGTTTTTCTTCATCTACCATTAACGGTAGTTTTATCAATTCTTCAATGCTTCTCCCGTCTATATTTTTTTTCGCTTGTGCAAATGCTTTGTCAATATCTGAAGAGTCAACAGATTTTGGAAAATTGACTCCTACTAAACTTAGAGCTTCTAATCCAATTTCGAGAGCTTCTTGCTTTTTGATTTGTGCCATATAAGCTTGCACTTTGACAGCATAAACCTTTATTTTGTCAACTGCAGTTTTAGCCTGAGACAAAACAAGGTTTATCCATTCTTCCATTTCCTGAAAATTGCCATTCAGAGATGCGACTTCAGCAGCTAAGTCAAATAGATTTAGAGTCAGATCGTAGCGCTCCTGCCAACTATTGCTCGGTAATAATTCTAAACCCACATTTAAGTAGCGAAATGCTGCTTCGTAGGCAGCAGATGTTTTAGCTTTTTGTCCGGCAACAAGATTTAGTTCTGCCAGTTCGTAATGTTCTGACTCTGAGGTGAGTAGCTTAACGCCATAGTTCAGTTGATTAACAATTGAGAAGATAATTTCTTGATAAGTTTCCGGGGTTTTACCTTGCAGTAACAATCTCCCAATTCTTAAATGAGTGAGTTTTTTTTCATCTTCTGGAATTAGAGAATAAGCCGCTTGTTGGACGCGATCGTGCAGAAACTTGTAGCTAACTGTTATCTGTGCTTGAGTTGTGCCTGATATAGCTGATTTTGGATTCCCGAATGATGAGTCTTGATAAAACTTGTAAACTTCATTAATTGGAATTACAAATCCCTCTTTTAATGCTTTCCACAAGTCAGTAGCAGTTTCTGTAGACAAGCGATCGCTCACAGTTGCCAAGGTTTGCAAATCAAACTGGTTGCCAATACAGGCAGCTAATTTCAAGATATCTTGAGTCTCTATTGGCAATTTCTGTAATTGGGTTGCCATGAATTCAACAACATCTTCTGTCAGGGTGAGAGTTCGCACTGTCACCATATCACACTCCCAATGCCCCACCTGAATATCAAAGGTAATATAACCTTCCTCATGCAAGGCTTTGAGAAATTGTGTAGTAAAAAAGGGATTGCCCTGAGTTTTTTGGTAAACCAGTTCAGTCAGCGGTTTTGCCGACATCACCGAACAACTGAGGGTATCAGCAATCAACTGATTCACATCCGTCAAGCTCAACGCTGTCAGACTCAGAGTATTGAGGGTAGCTCCAGTTTTTTTCAGTTCCTCCAGACTCAACATCAGAGGATGAGCGGGGAACACTTCATTATCACGATAAGCTCCGATGATGAACAAATAACCGATATTACTCTCGCNTGAGTTGTTTGGTAAACCAGTTCAGTCAGCGGTTTTGCCGACATCACCGAACAACTGAGGGTATCAGCAATCAACTGATTCACATCCGTCAAGCTCAACGCTGTCAGACTCAGAGTATTGAGGGTAGCTCCAGTTTTTTTCAGTTCCTCCAGACTCAACATCAGAGGATGAGCGGGGAACACTTCATTATCACGATAAGCTCCGATGATGAACAAATAACCGATATTACTCTCGCTCATCAATAGCTGCATCAGATTCAGGGAAGCAGAGTCAGCCCATTGCAAATCGTCCAAAAACATCACTAGGGGATGATATGGAGTGGTGAAAACGGAAATGAACTTTTGGAATAGTAAGTTAAAGCGATTTTGGGCAGCATTACCAGAAAGCTCTGGTACAGGGGGTTGCTCGCCAATGATTTGTTCTAGTTCAGGAATCACCTCAATCAGCACTTGCCCACTTTCACCGACTGTCTCTAGGATTTTGCTCTTCCAATTAGCTAACTCCTTATCAAATTCAGTCAGCAGTTGTCCTATTAAGCTACGGAATGCTTGCACCAAAGCAGAGAAGGGAATATTACGATTAAATTGGTCAAATTTACCTTTAATAAAGTACCCTCGTCTTTGTACAATTGGCTTATGTACTTCATTCACAACAGCAGTTTTACCAATACCTGAAAACCCAGTCACCAGCATTAGTTCCGAAGCACCATTGGCAACTTTATCAAAAGCTTCCAGAAGTGTTTTAACTTCTTTTTCCCTTCCGTAAAGCTTTTCAGGAATGAGAAAGCGATCGCTCACATCCCGTTGTGCAATTTCAAATTCTTGAATTTCACCTGTCTGTTGAAGTTGAGTTAAACAGTATTCTAAATCTAATTTTAATCCCAAAGCACTTTGATATCTACTTTCGGCATTTTTTGCCATTAATTTGTTAACAATATTCGATAAAACAGATGGGATTTCGGAATTAATTTTATGGAGTAGGGGTGCTGGTTTTGCTAGATGACAATGTACTAATTCCATGCCATCTTCTGAGTTAAAAGGTAATTCTCCACTCAGTAATTCATAGAAAGTTACACCTAATGAGTAGAAGTCACTCCGATAGTCAATTCCTCGGTTCATTCTACCTGTTTGTTCGGGAGAAATATAACCTAGTGTTCCTTCTAATACGTTAGGATTTTGTATTTCTTGAGTTTCTTTAGGTAATAGGGAAGCAATACTAAAGTCAATTAATTTAACTTGTTTAGTTTCGGGATTAATTAATATATTACTGGGTTTAATATCTTTATGAATAATTCGCTCTTGATACAAAATTTCTAGAGCATTACACTTTTCGGAAGGGTTTTGGTGGGAGTTTCAACTTTTTTATTTACTTTTTCATTACCCGCAACCTATGCGCGGATTGCTATATCTGTCCTGACACTCTTAAGAAAAA
>NZ_LGSU01001453.1 GCF_002260545.1 Hydrocoleum sp. CS-953
TAATCAGAATCGGTTGTTTGAGCAATGGCAAGTTTTGAGAGATTTGGGTAATCCTGATGTGACTTTGGAGGAGTTACAGAATGAGATTGCTTCTAGGAAGTCGGAGGCGTTGGATAATTATCGGGATGTTGATACTGCTGCTGCGATAAGTTTGGTGAAAAATCAGGAGTCGGTGACTGCTTTGGGTTTGGCAAGGGAGCATTATCAGATTGAGTTGAGTCGTTTGGAAGGTTTGTTGGAACGTCAGGGAGAGTTGCAGGATGGGTTAGTAGCTTTGACTGGGGAAAGGGATGATTTGGTTGTTGCTAATGCGGAACAGTTGAAGGTTTTGGAAGAGGCGATCGCTAGGACGGAAAAAGATTTGGATGATGCGAGGAAGAAGTTGCAATATCAGCTTGTGGACCCGGATACGTTGGTTGCAGAGGCTGATGGGGTTAAGGCCGAAATTGCTAAGTTGGAGGCTAAAATTCAACAGTATCGCCAACAGTCTGCTGCTTTGAAGGCAAGGGCAAATAGTTATTATGGGCAAGCTAACCAGTATCGGCAACAGCAACAACATTACATAAATCTTGCTCGACCTCATGGCCCATTGAAATTCAATACAAAATGCGGGCGACCGTCGTCTACAAAATGTGGGCGACCATTGTATCGAAATCAAGGACTATACAACCATTATCAAAACTTAGCTAACCAAGCAGCGCGTAATGCTACTCATGTTAGCTGGCAAGGTGATGTGTTCCAAGTTAATCACAGTAAACTGGAGCAATTAGCAGCTCAAATGGGGCAACAAACTCAGGCTTTGAGAAATTATGAGAAGTTGCTGGAAGCTAATAACCAGAAACTATCCACACTTACTAGCGATCCCGANATGTGGGCGACCATTGTATCGAAATCAAGGACTATACAACCATTATCAAAACTTAGCTAACCAAGCAGCGCGTAATGCTACTCATGTTAGCTGGCAAGGTGATGTGTTCCAAGTTAATCACAGTAAACTGGAGCAATTAGCAGCTCAAATGGGGCAACAAACTCAGGCTTTGAGAAATTATGAGAAGTTGCTGGAAGCTAATAACCAGAAACTATCCACACTTACTAGCGATCCCGATGACGCGCATAAAATCCTGGCAGCGTTGCAAACACAAACAGCAGCAAAGAGGCAACAAGCAGAAAAATATTGGCAGCAAGCAGCTTTAGCAGAACAACGACGCAAGCAAAGTCAGGATAAAGCTAATTGGCATAATAGTATGTATCGCCGTTGGCAAGTTGTTGGTTATCGTCCCACAGGTCGTTGCGGTTGGGATCGTGCCCCAATTCACGGTTGGCGTCACTATCCAGAACACATCGCACCTCGTAACCAAGCCCAACAACAGGCAAATAATGCCGAAGGAGAACGTCGCACTTTTGAACAGTGGGCGCGACAGGCACAAACTGAGGCCGATGCGTTAAACCAACAGGCAACAGCTTTAGCCCAACGAGTGGGAGATTGGCCTGAACTGAAGCGGGGCATCGAATATGAAATTAATGCCAAACAACAGCAGTTGCAAGCTGAGAAGGATTTACTAGCATTGCAAACTCCAGTCCAACAGCAACAGTTAGAAACTCTAGATTTAAAGATTAATCAAACCAAAGACGAACTGCAAAAACTGGAAACCGAGCAATTGCCAGAACAGCAGCAAAAAGCTGATGCTACTGAGGAACGGTTGAAGACAGTTCAAGAGGAAGTAGAGAAAAATCAAACTCAGCGCAGTCAAACTCAAACAGATTTGCAAAATTTCCTAGAAACTTATGGTTATTTACTGCCATATCAGGAACGTCGGGCAGCAGTGCAAAAACAAATTCAACAGTTGACGGAAGAAATAACTATTGTCCAACAGTTATTATTGCAACTGCAAACTGAGGTAGCTAATAATCCTAGTAATAATCTAACCAGTCAGTTAGAGTCTACCCAAAATTATCTAGAGCAGATAGAGCAACAGTTGGCTTATGCAAAGGTGCAGGAGGAACAACTTAATCTTTCTGCTCCTGACTCTCCAGAACGTTTGGCTATTGGTAATTTGATTGATGAGTTAGCAAAACGACAACAGAATTTGCCAGAAACCAATACGTTGCCTTTACAGGAATATATTGACTTTTTGCGTGGCGTAGAAAATCGCAATAATAATTTGTTGAATGGGTTTGATGACTTGGAAGAGCGTTTGACGGCTGCCCAAACTCAACAAACTGCTGCGGATGAGACTTTGCAGCGACTTCAGGGCGAATATCGCGATTTAGGTTTGGAAAAAGCGGATATTGAGGCTGAGAAGTTGATGCCGACTCAAATTCAAGCTTTGCAAGAGAATATTAACGAGCAACAAGAAATTATAAATGGTTATCGCCAGCAGATTAGTAATGCTCATGCTGTGGCGAGTAATTTTGAGCAACAGCGACAGTATCATCAAAATAGCGCCAATTATTGGAACGGTCGAATCCGTACTTGGGGTGTGACTGGCTATCGCAGGGGTAAGTCTGGCAAGAAAGAACCAGTCTATGGTTGGATTCATAATCCACAGGCACAAGCTAACCGTAATGCCCACCTTGCTGCTGCCAACAGCGTTACTCAACAACGGAATGCAGCTACTCAACAAGCACAACAGCTAGAGGCGAATTTACAACCAAGTATCAATGCAACTCAAGCAACCATCGCTGCCATTGAAAATAAGCAGCAAATTTTCAAAGATATCGAAAATATTCAGCCGAATGCTACTTTGGAGGAAGCGATCGCTCTCAAAGACACCCAAATTACTAACACAAAAACGGCAATTAGTCAAACCCAAGATAAGATTAATTCTCTCGAAAATGATTTAGCTGCCACCAAGCAAGCTAAGTCCGATAAAGAAACAGAAATTGCGGGGCAAGAGGGAGCGATCGCTCAAACCCAAACCGATATTGCCACTACTGAAGATAAAATAACCGCCAAACAGGGAGAAATTAACCAAGCGCAGTCGGTGTTGCAAGGTTATCACAACCAAATAAACCAAGCGAATGCCGTTACTAATAATTTCGAGCAACAGCGACAGTATCATCAAAACAGTGCGAATTATTGGAACAGTCGCATCAAAACTTGGGGAGTAACTGGTCATCGCTGGGAGAGTTATCATTATCTGTCTGGAAAGCGCTGGAAAACAGGGCATCGTAAAGTACCCGTTTACGGTTGGATATATAACCCTCAAGCAAAAGCTAACCGAGATGCTCACCTTGCTGCAGCCAGCAGTAACACTCAACAGCGCAACTTAGCTGCCCAACAAGCACAACAACTCGCTACTAACTTGCAACCGCAAATAGAAGCCCAACAAAAAGATATTGCCGGACTGCAAGAGGAAAAGAAAACTATAGCAGTAGGGAAACAAAACCTGGAAACTCAGTTAAGCAACCAACAGCAAGAGTTANAGCAAAAGCTAACCGAGATGCTCACCTTGCTGCAGCCAGCAGTAACACTCAACAGCGCAACTTAGCTGCCCAACAAGCACAACAACTCGCTACTAACTTGCAACCGCAAATAGAAGCCCAACAAAAAGATATTGCCGGACTGCAAGAGGAAAAGAAAACTATAGCAGTAGGGAAACAAAACCTGGAAACTCAGTTAAGCAACCAACAGCAAGAGTTACAACATCTGCAATCTGAACTAGGAGAAATTGAGCAAAATATCAGCAACATTGAGTCTGATATTGCCACCAATGAGCAAAAGGTAGAAGAGCTAGACGCTCAACTGCTGAAAGAAAGCTCAGAGAAAATCTATCTCCAGGATACTTTAGCAGAAATAGACCAACGTATTGAGGAAAAAGAGTCCGAAATCTCAGACAAATATGAGGAAATTAAACTGACAGAGAAATACGCCCGCCATGTTAATGCTGAAGTCGATCGCCTAGAAAACCGCCTCGACTTAATTAACCAAGCAGATGCTCTCGAAACCGAATATCAAAACCAACAAGATAACTGGCAAAATGCTTTAGATAATCAAATAGCTGCTACTGAAGAATTTTTGGCAACTCGCAAAGCAGGGGAAGATGAACGAAAACAACTGTTATCCTTACAATCTCAGCTAGCAGATACTAAAACTCAACTTGCCACCGCTCAACAGCAACAAGCGCAACTCAGAACAGAGGTACAAACTGCCCAAAAAGATTTACAGTTAACTCAACTGCAACTCCGCAACCAGCACTTGCATTTACAAAGCTTAAACGCTCAAGACCCATCCCTGTACAGTGCTGAAGCTTATTACTACAACCAAGCTCAACACCATCGGGCGCGGATGTGGTATTCCAACGGTCGCCAGTATGTATATCACCACGGTCACGCAGCAGCATATCGCGCTAATTTGCAGAAAGCGTCACGGTTGGCACAGCAGCGTAACGAGAATTGGTCTAAGAGACAGGAAACTCACAAGAAAATTCAGGAGTTAAACCAGGCGATCGCTACTCAAACAGCAGATGTGGCTAGTAAGGAGCAGGAGTTGGCAAAAGTTACTCCAGAGGTGTCTAATTTAACTGCTAAGGCAGCAGAAATCGAAAGTCAAATCCCCCCTCTAGTTACTGCTCTAGAACCTCTAAAACAGGTGGAAAATGAGAAATTAGCAGACTTCCAAAATGCTGTTGGACAAACAGAAACCGCATCGGTAGAATTAGCTCAAACTACTAAGGAGCAAGCAGCAGCTTTGAATCATCTGATTAGCTTTGGGGTTTTGGGTACTGAATCTGATGTGGATTTCTTCGCGACTCAGGTGGAGCCAAAGGTTAATCAATTTATTCAACAGTTGCAAGACCGCAGTAATGACTTGGGTTCCCAAGCTGATACTCTAGGAGATTTAATAGGAGAATGGGAAGAAGAGTTAAATAATACCACAGATGAAGTCAGTCGTCAAGCTTTAACCGATTTGATTACCGAAACTATTGGCCAACAGAATAATCTGTTGCAACGTCAACAAGAGAATCAGGAAATAGTGACGGAATTGAGCGATCGCCTGACAGAAGCTACGGTATCTCTAGAAAATCTCCGACAACAGCAGGAGTTGGAAATTCGGGAACAACTCAATAGTAATGATAAGCGGTTAGAAGCGCTTAACCGTCAATTGGAAACTGAGACGGCAGCAGAAAAGGCGGTTAATGAGGATACGGTATTAGCTTATGCTCAACTCAATGACCAAGTACGGGCAGATTTGACGGCAAGTGCGACTCAGTGGGTAAGTCAATTGCAAGAGGGGCATCAGCAAACTCAGGAAATTGTGGAAAGTCAGCAAAATCTCTCTGAGTCAGTTGATGACTTGATTGAGTATATAGAGGATAATTTGGCAGATGTGGATGGGGAACGCGACCGGAATTTAGCNTATTAGCTTATGCTCAACTCAATGACCAAGTACGGGCAGATTTGACGGCAAGTGCGACTCAGTGGGTAAGTCAATTGCAAGAGGGGCATCAGCAAACTCAGGAAATTGTGGAAAGTCAGCAAAATCTCTCTGAGTCAGTTGATGACTTGATTGAGTATATAGAGGATAATTTGGCAGATGTGGATGGGGAACGCGACCGGAATTTAGCAGATTTGCGAGATGCTATTACTACTTTGGGTGTTGTTGCACCTCGTCGGGATGAGTTGGCAGCAGGGGAAACTGCGCTGAAGCAGGGAATTGAGAAGTTGAAGCAGTGGATAGAGCAGGATGCTGAGTTGTGGTCGGAAATTGCGCCTATTGCAGAACGTTATGGAGTGGAGTCTGAGGATAAAAATCCAACTGTCGTTAAGCTTCTCGATGAATACTTTGCTCTTGAGACGCAAAAACAACAGCGGTTAAAACCATCTGAAGGGTATCGTCGCATCGTTAATCCTGAAAACGGCAATTACTATTTCTTGACAAGGGCTGTTACCAGTTGGCCTGGTGCCCATGCAGAAGCGCGTCGAGTAGGAGGAAACTTGGCAACGATTCGCAATCAATCAGAGCAAAACTGGTTGAGGAATAACTTCCCCCTAGATTTTTGGATTGGTCTTACTGATGCTGGTCACGAGGGTCACTGGCGTTGGGTTAGCGGTGAGCCAGTTACTTATCATGGATGGCGTCCAGGAGAACCGAATAATTCTGGTGGTATAGAACACTATGCTGAGTTCAATCCTCATCATGGGGGATGGAATGACGTACCATTAAATCGTTGGGGTTCCCATTATATTCCAGGTGTAGTAGAAGTCTATGTCAAAGATTTAGAAGACAAACAGCGACACATTGCCAACCAATTATTAGCTTATGCAAACCAGCATGGGTCGGAAAACCTTGTCGATCTTCATCGTATTATTGAGGTATTCCAAGCCCAAACTGAAAAAGGCAGCAACAAATACAGTTCACGACTAGCCCAACTAAAAGCAGCAGAAGCCNATCGTATTATTGAGGTATTCCAAGCCCAAACTGAAAAAGGCAGCAACAAATACAGTTCACGACTAGCCCAACTAAAAGCAGCAGAAGCCCAAAATAACGCGCAAGCCTCTGCTGCACTAGCTCAAGCTGACTGGTACGAAAAACGAGCTGCCTACCACTGGCAACGCAGTCGCAAAAATGGCCCAACCTGGCAAGAATGGCGTCAAACTTGGAAACGTGGCAAGTCTGGCAAAAAAGAACATTGGGTACTCCTTACCCATGTTGACCACGATTGGATAATCTGGGATACCTACACCAAATACGCCCAACAACTCCGCCAACAAGCGGTCAATCAATTAGTGGCCACCGACAACCAATCCAAACAACAAGACCGTTTGCAACCTCTAGCAGAACAGTGGGCAGATGCTCAGAATGCTACCAACGCTGCCGAAGCACCAATTACGGCAAGTCGTAACCTGGTGGAAGTATTGGAAACTGCCCGCGAACAAATCCCCGCAGCTCAGGAACAGTTGCAACTGCTGGAAGAACTATTGCCTGAAATTGAACAAAAACTGGCAGAAGCTCAGAAGGAAGCGGACGACTACAATGCTAAAGTTTTAGCGGAGTGGGAAGAGCATGACGAAAATGCGACGGAATATATCAATACTGTTGAAGACATATTAGAACGTCGTGGCGACCTCAACAAACAATCCCAGGAGTTGCAAAACCAACTAGCAGATACGGAAAAATGGGTGGAACAACANGTTTTAGCGGAGTGGGAAGAGCATGACGAAAATGCGACGGAATATATCAATACTGTTGAAGACATATTAGAACGTCGTGGCGACCTCAACAAACAATCCCAGGAGTTGCAAAACCAACTAGCAGATACGGAAAAATGGGTGGAACAACAAACTGTGGCTTTGGATGTGGAAACCGAGCAAGTAGATAATTTGCGTCAACAGTTGATAGCTGATGGGGAGGCATTGGCAGAAAAAATCGCTGTGGCAACGGGCAACGAGTTAACGGAGTTGGAGACTAAACAAGCACAACTCCAGGATGCTCTGGCACTCCTAGACAATAAAGCTACGGTATTGCAACAACAGCAAACTGCCTTTAGTCAAAAACGCACTCTCCTAACCGCAGAAAACGAAGTTATTCTGGCAGAACAGCGGTTATTGGATGCCTACCTGACAACCCCTGACAGCGACTTAGAGCAACTGCGGTCACAACTAGCAGATGCCCGCGCTGCCCTAGCTGAAGCCCAACGTTTGGCAAAACAAGCAGAAGCCAGTAGTCAGGCATTAACGGCTCCTTTACAGGAAGTGCAAAACGACTTGTTGGCACAAAATGACGAACATTTAAAAGCTGCCAAGGAACACCAGCAGATACTCAAGGAACTGTTAGAGGCAACGGAACTAAATGCTAACTACACCTTAGAAGCAGCTAAGAAACAGCAGCAAGTCAACGACTTAGAGTTCCAAATCTTGCAACGGTTGCAGGAAGTGACTGCTGCGGGCAACCAGGAGGCAAAACATTTATTAGAAGTTGCTGCTCACAACGACGTTGCCAGCGCTGCCGAAATCTATTACCGCGATTACAGCGATATTGCCAGCGATACAGGGGGCAGTTGTGCAGGGGGGATAGCGCGACCGGAAGACCGGGCTTTAGCAGACCGTTACTACCGGGAAATGTTAACCCATCGGCAGTTGCAGCACCGGGCGCAAGCTCAAGCTAATCATTTCCGACGGATAAAAGATACCGCTCAAGGACAGATGGAGGCTTTAAGTCGGCAACAGGAAGCTGCTGCTCAGATACTCCAGGATATTAATAATAAGATTGCCGAAACCCAAGAGCAACGGGAAGCAAAAGAACAGGAATTAGCAGTTGCCCAAGCGCGGTTAGATGGTATTAGTCGTATCCGCCAACAAACAGAACAAACTTTTGTACAGTTAGTAAGTTTAGAACAACTGAACCTGGCNATACCGCTCAAGGACAGATGGAGGCTTTAAGTCGGCAACAGGAAGCTGCTGCTCAGATACTCCAGGATATTAATAATAAGATTGCCGAAACCCAAGAGCAACGGGAAGCAAAAGAACAGGAATTAGCAGTTGCCCAAGCGCGGTTAGATGGTATTAGTCGTATCCGCCAACAAACAGAACAAACTTTTGTACAGTTAGTAAGTTTAGAACAACTGAACCTGGCTCAAGCTCAGTTAGAACAACAAATTGCAGCCCAACGGCAGTCAGAGATTGAAGAGGAAGTGGCACGGCGCATCGAACGGGAACAAATCGAAATTGAACGTCAACGTTTAGAGGCGCGGGCGAAGTTGGAACAGTTGGAGCAGTTGCAAGCAGAGGAAGATTTGCGACAAGCGGTAAATCAGGTGCGGGTTGAGGTTGGTTTGAATGAGGTAGCTGGTGGTAGTGACTCGGCTCAGTTGCAGTCTCAGATGGCTTCGTTGTTGGGGCAGTTGCAGAATTTGGAGCAGCAACAGCCTGATTTACCTGATGATGTGAAGGCGTTGTTGGCTGATGCTCAGGGGGACTTGCAAGATGCCCTACAAGGTAAAGTGCAAGAGGTTGCCAAAGACAATTTGAGTTCGGTTCTGGGAACACTAATTCTACAAGGCAATAGCCATCGCGCCGAAATTAATAAAATTATTGAGGAAGAACGCCGAGANCAAGAGGTTGCCAAAGACAATTTGAGTTCGGTTCTGGGAACACTAATTCTACAAGGCAATAGCCATCGCGCCGAAATTAATAAAATTATTGAGGAAGAACGCCGAGATGCCACTTTACTCGAACAAGCACAAGATGATTTACATGGAGCAACCAAAGCATTTGTAGAGGAATTGGATGAAGCAAAACTACTGCAAGGGGAACGACAAATCCTGACTCCATTAGCAATGGAATCTCTGCTCAAAGTCTCCCACGCTAAGAATGCGGTCAATATTTCTAAAGAACTGGCAGCGGCATCCTATGAAATCATCAAAGAAATCCTGGATTACCGCAAAGAAGAACGGAAAGCCCGCAAAAAGGCTTTTTGGGCTAGCTTGGTGAATATCGCTCAAATTGTTCTAAGTGTAATTGGTATGATTTTCCCTCCTGCAAAACCTTTCACTACTATAATTAATGTAGCGATAGGCGCTATTTGGGCAGCAGTTAACGGCGATTGGTTGGGTGCAATTTTTAACGTAGTTACAGGAGTAGCAAGCTTTGCTAGCGGTATGTTAGGAGAATTTATTAAAAAAGCAGGCGCGTGCGTTTGCGTCCTCGGAACCAGCATTGCTAAAACTACTTTAGAAGCAATCAAGCGCACTATTGATGGTTTTAAAGCGCTAGCCAACGGAGCTTATAAGGGTATCCTGGCAATTAAATCTGGCGATGATATTGCAGGCGTCCTAACCATTCTTCAGGGTTTGGCAGAAGCAGTTACTACTGGTATAAATGGCTCGCAGTTTAAGACAGAATTTCTGAAGTTACCCGGAGGCAAACAACTTTTGACAGTTGTTGATGCTTTGAAAACTGCCCCGACCGCAATTTTAGGTGCTGTTCGGGCGATCAAAAATGGAGACCTTTTCTCTGGCATCAACACTATTCTAGCTCAAGCTTTATCTCTGGGTCAGAACTTAACTAGCGGAGTCGCTAATTCCTTGTTTGGCGTTCTGGGTCAAGTTAATCAAGCTGCGGGTGTCGTAGTTGATAAGTTCATTAACAAAGGAGGATTTTTCGGTTGGCTAGAAGGTATCGGTCAAATTGGCGGTATTTTCAGCAGNAAATGGAGACCTTTTCTCTGGCATCAACACTATTCTAGCTCAAGCTTTATCTCTGGGTCAGAACTTAACTAGCGGAGTCGCTAATTCCTTGTTTGGCGTTCTGGGTCAAGTTAATCAAGCTGCGGGTGTCGTAGTTGATAAGTTCATTAACAAAGGAGGATTTTTCGGTTGGCTAGAAGGTATCGGTCAAATTGGCGGTATTTTCAGCAGTCTACCTCAAACGTTAAAACCAGCGGTTGACGATCTAAAAGACTGTAAGTGTCCTACCAAACTTGCAGGAATTGTTGGCAAGGTATTTGATGCCGCTAAATTAGAAAAATTTGCCCACAAAGCGGGCGCATTTGCTAACGCGGTTGAAAATACGGCTTTCTCTACTCTGGCTATTTCCACTGTAATTGAAGGTGCAACGAAAGACTTAAAGTCATTTTTCAAGAGTTTAGATAACGCCAAAGATTATCTCAAAGAAGGGTTTGGCAACGATATCAAACGGATGAAAGCAGACGAAAATAGCGCTTACAACAAGCTCAAAAAACAATTTGATGCTATTGCCGATCAACTAGAGGAAGCAGGTGAAGATGTAATTTCCTTAGATTTAGGTTCTGCTTATCGTCGCCTGAAAAAAGTTGTTGAATCTGCCTTTAGTAGCCAAACCCTAAAACCTTTAGAGAATACATTAAAAGAATTCCTTCATACCTTTGAGCCACTTGTCTTTGAATTTGACCATGTGAATCTCAAATACCCCTAAGATGAAAGAGGAGGAAAAGTAACCATAGTTATTTAATTAACGTCCTATTAAAAGGCGATCGCCCCTTTCCAAAAAAAAAGAGCGATCGCCTACCCAATATATCATGGGCGAATGGCCATTCGCCCCTACAGATACCAACCATTCCACGGAAATATGCGATCGGGGATAGCTCCCATCCCCATTAACCAACCCATACTAAAATACCAATCAAAAACAACAGCCAATTCTCAAATATATGCAAAAATTCCCAACTCCAACCACCAACCCTCAACTCAAAGAAATAATCGCCCAAACTCGCCAGGGATTAGAAAAAAATTACGGCGAACAATTAGAGCGAATAGTTCTNATCGCCTACCCAATATATCATGGGCGAATGGCCATTCGCCCCTACAGATACCAACCATTCCACGGAAATATGCGATCGGGGATAGCTCCCATCCCCATTAACCAACCCATACTAAAATACCAATCAAAAACAACAGCCAATTCTCAAATATATGCAAAAATTCCCAACTCCAACCACCAACCCTCAACTCAAAGAAATAATCGCCCAAACTCGCCAGGGATTAGAAAAAAAATTACGGCGAACAATTAGAGCGAATAGTTCTCTTTGGGTAGCGGTGTAGCTACCGCTAGGCTTCACCAACGCTTATTCTTCATCAAAAATATGCTAACATTAAATCATACTTAATATCCCTAAAAAATCTTACCAAAATGAAAGATCGTCAGATATCAATAGAGGATTGACTGAATCAAAAAATAACGATTGGTACGGGCTTTCTGGCATTCGCCCCCCACAGATGCCAATTATTCCAGAGAAATATGGAAGAGGCGTTGGCGGAGCAAATGGGGTAGCTATATCGTTGCCTGTGGCCAGACCAACCCCAAACACAAAAATTATTGCCTACCCAATACATCTGGTATGGGCGAATGCCAGAAAGCCCCTACGGATATTAATTGTTTCACAGAAATATGGAAGAGGTGGTCGTTGCCTGTGGCCAAACCAACCCCAAAACCATTGCCTCTCCAATACATCTGGTATGGGCGAATGCCAGAAAGCCCCTACGGGTATTAATTATTTTCGATAAATATGAGATAGGCGACGCTCCCTGTACCCAAACCAACCAAAAGACCATGACCAATACAACAACCATTGCCTACCAAATAATCATGTAGGGGCTTTCTGGTATTCGCCCCCCACAGATACCAATCATTCCAATAAAACAAAAATCTGATAAAATAGGAAAAAAACAATAAATATCAACCTTATGTCCTACGATCCTCAAAAACATCATCGGCGATCGCTTCGTCTCAAAGGTTATGACTATTCAAAAGCTGGAGCCTATTTTATCACCATTTGCACTTACAACCTTCAGACTCTATTTGGAGAAATTATTGACGGCAAAATGCAGTTAAATCAATTAGGTGAGGTAGTTGCTGAGGAATGGGAGCGATCGGCACAAATGCGTCAAGAAATAGAATTAGACTATTCGGTAATCATGCCAAATCATTTACATGGTATTGTTATCATTAATAACGTAGGGGCGAACGGCCATTTTGTTCCGCAACATGAAACGCCCCTACACGGCCATTTTGTTCCGCAACATGAAACCCCCCTACGGATGAAACCTCGATCAATATCATCATTAATGGCAGGATTCAAATCTGCTGTCACTAAACGAATTAATCGCATTCCCTATCATGGCGAACAATTAACTACACCAGTTCCTGTGTGGCAACGCAATTATTACGAGCATATTATCAGAAATGAAACATCATTAAATCAACTCCGACAATACATAATAGAAAATCCTTTAAAATGGGAAATAGATCAATTACATCCTAATAATCCTTCAAAATGGTAATCACAATGACCATAAATATTGCCTACCAAAAACCATGTAGGGGCTTTCTGGCATTCGCCCTCTACCGATACCAATCATGGCACAGAAATATGTCAGAGGCGTTGGCGCAGCAAATGCGGTAGCTATATCGCCCCCCGACCCCAAATAATCTCTCAAAATGGTAATCACAATAACCATAAATATTACCTACCAAATAACCATGTAGGGGCTTTCTGGAATTCGCCCTCTACCGATACCAATTATGTCAGAGGCGTTGGCGCAGCAAATGCAGCTATATCGCCCCCCGACCCCAAAACCAACAAAAAGACCATGACCAACACAACAACCATTGCTTACCCAACAATATACCTGGGCTTTCNGTGCGACTCGTTCCTGTTAGGAGCCTTTAGAGACTAAAGGGGTATGAACAGGGTCTAACGAGGCCACAGAGGAAGAGCCTGTATAGTCCATAGCTATATGAGGCCACCGAAGAAGAGCCTGTTGGATAACTGAGTTACGGATGCTGGCGAAAACCCAGCCCGTTAAGGGACAACGGACTCCCAATCTGGCCACACCGAGCTAGACCTTTTCCACTAGCAGAGTGAAGCTGGCATCAGACCTCAACCAGAGCCGATGTGATTAGGCGCACTGGGGGTAATGGGGAGACGGCATGGGCACATTACGGAATGTCCTGAAAAAGCGTCTTATTGCTTGGCAAAGAGTCACTTGAATCTCTTGACCACNCGTTTGGTGCTGAAATCCCATGCTGCAAGGATGCTAGCTGTAAGACAAGTCTCTCAGCTTAATTCTGGGAAGAAAACTTGTGGGGTCGATGGACAAAAATCCCTAAACTTTAAGCAAAGGCTTAACCTAGCTGAAAAGCTAAAAGAAGCAAATCACTGGGAACACGAAGGATTAAGGGAAGTTAAAATCCCCAAGAAAAATGGGAAAATCCGAACATTAAAAATCCCAACCATCGCAGATAGGGCATGGCAATGTCTTGTCAAATATGCCTTAGAACCCGCCCACGAAGTAACATTCCATGCCCGAAGCTACGGCTTTAGACCAGGCAGAGGTACACAAGACGCTCAAAAATACGTCTTTAATAACCTCAGAAGTCAAGCCAAAGGTAAAAATAAACGGGTAATCGAATTAGACATTGAAAAATGTTTCGACAGAATTAACCATAAGGCAATTATGACTAATGTCA
>NZ_LGSU01001454.1 GCF_002260545.1 Hydrocoleum sp. CS-953
CTCCCCACCCACCCATCTCTCTCTCGGAAAAGGGTTTTAGGAATTCCTTATAGAAGCCCTAAGCGTATCTCCAGAAAATAGGTTCTGGTGGAGAATTAATTGATAAAAAATGGGTAAGAATTAATTTGATGATGGGATGAGTGGGAGATATCTAATACACCCCATCTCCCCATCTCTCCCCACTCCCGTACGGACGTTGCATGCAACGTCCCTACCCCCACTCCCCTACTCTCAATCTCTAATTTTAAATAGATCCCTTCAGGGGTTCTATAAGAGATAGCCTTTCATGTGGGGGGAACAAAAGGGCGGGTGGAGAACGGGGGTTTTCAAGCAAGGTTGAGATAAGTGGTTGCAAATATGCTCAAAATAGTGTATACCTAGAAACCGCATATAATTAAAGTTAATTTAATTATATAAAAGCTTGTTTGTAGGCTGAATCAACCGGAAAGTAATGAGAGTTTAATATATTCGTTGCTTGCTGCTCAGGATAAAGCATATATGAATGAAAAGCACAAAAAAATAGGCCATAGCCGAATAACCCGTCAGATAAAGTCAATAGACCAAAAACAATGGCAATTACCTGAACGTCGGAAAAACCGCGAACAAAGACTGCAAGAACTTAGAGGAAATGGCAGTCAAATAAAGACCTACAAATCTCCAGCAAAATACTCCAATCAGGAGAAACATTCAGTTTCCACTATAAAAAAAACTGAGCCAAAAAAACCAAAACCTGCAAACAACCTAGGGTCTATTTACAGTTTATTGTGGATAGGACTACTGGTAATAGTTCCCGCTGGAGCAGGTATAACAGCTATGTCAGCTTTGTTTAAGTTACCCTCTCAGGCAGATTGTGAATCAACTTACTGGCGTACTGCATCCGCTAGTAAACGCCTTTATTGTGCCCAGTTGTTAGCTACTTCCGCAACTGTGGACAATTTACTTGAAGCAATTAATCTCGTAGATGTTTTATCAAATGACCATCCAATGCGTCCACACCCCCACTCCCCTACTCTCAATCTCTAATTTTAAATAGATCCCTTCAGGGGTTCTATAAGAGATAGCCTTTCATGTGGGGGGAACAAAAGGGCGGGTGGAGAACGGGGGTTTTCAAGCAAGGTTGAGATAAGTGGTTGCAAATATGCTCAAAATAGTGTATACCTAGAAACCGCATATAATTAAAGTTAATTTAATTATATAAAAGCTTGTTTGTAGGCTGAATCAACCGGAAAGTAATGAGAGTTTAATATATTCGTTGCTTGCTGCTCAGGATAAAGCATATATGAATGAAAAGCACAAAAAAATAGGCCATAGCCGAATAACCCGTCAGATAAAGTCAATAGACCAAAAACAATGGCAATTACCTGAACGTCGGAAAAACCGCGAACAAAGACTGCAAGAACTTAGAGGAAATGGCAGTCAAATAAAGACCTACAAATCTCCAGCAAAATACTCCAATCAGGAGAAACATTCAGTTTCCACTATAAAAAAAACTGAGCCAAAAAAACCAAAACCTGCAAACAACCTAGGGTCTATTTACAGTTTATTGTGGATAGGACTACTGGTAATAGTTCCCGCTGGAGCAGGTATAACAGCTATGTCAGCTTTGTTTAAGTTACCCTCTCAGGCAGATTGTGAATCAACTTACTGGCGTACTGCATCCGCTAGTAAACGCCTTTATTGTGCCCAGTTGTTAGCTACTTCCGCAACTGTGGACAATTTACTTGAAGCAATTAATCTCGTAGATGTTTTATCAAATGACCATCCAATGCGTCCACAAATAGATGATTATATAGAAAGGTGGTCGAAAAAAATATTGTCGTTGGGAGACTTGGCTTTTCAAGATGGAAAATTAGAAGAAGCAATTACTATTGCGCAGAAAGTCCCCCAGAAACTGTCAGGTGATCCACTGGTAGAAAAACAGATTCAAGACTGGGAAAAAACTTGGAATCAAGCTGAAGCAAATTATAAGCAGACTCAAGAACATTTGCGCAAAGAAGAATGGAATCAAGCTTCCATGGAAGCCTCTCGTTTACTGTCAGTGCCAAATGTCCACTGGGGAACCAAAAAATACCAGGAACTAATTAACGATATTAAAAGAACTCGGAAAGAAGGTTCTAAATTAAACGAAGCACGAAATATTGGAGAACAAGGTGGACTAGATAATCTGACAAATGCTATTACACAAATTCAAGAAATTGAACAAAAGAGCTATCTCTATCAGACAGCCGAAAAGTTAACAGTTAATTTGGGAAAACAAATAATAGACATAGCTTTAATCGAATTAAATGAAGGAAATTGGCAAAAGGCACTTGATGTAGTCAATAAAGTTCCGAAAAATGATGCCCTACAGGAAAATGTAAAAGATATAGAGCTATTAGCTCGTGCCCATTCTCCAGCTAACTTAGGTTCAATAGCAGGACTAGAAGATGCTATTGCTCAAGTTCAAAAACTCAAAGCTGAACGACCTTTTTACAGCAAAGCTCAACAGTTAATCAGTCTTTGGCAACAAGAAATAGCAGATGTCACCATTATTGAAGAAGGAAAAAAACTAGCCCAACCTAGAGGAATTAGCGATTTAAAAGCAGCGATCGCCAAATTACAGAGTATTCCTCCCTATAACCCTCGGGGGGAAGAAGCCACTACTTTGATAGAAGCTTGGAGTAGACAACTACAGCAACAAGAAGATCGGCCTTTTTTGGATAAAGCCGAAAAATTAGCAAGCTTTGGTGATATAACTTCTTTACAAGCTGCAATTGATGAAGCAAGTCAGATTGGTCGGGGTAGAACTCTGTATCAGGAAGCTCAAAAGAAAATTAATAGGTGGACAGAAAAACTTCAACGTTCTCAAGACCAACCAATTCTTGATAATGCACAACTTCTAGCATTGTCAGGCGATATAGAACAGGCAATTGCCACAGCACGCTCAATTCAACCAGGTAGAATTCTATACAATCAGGCTAGAGCGAAAATTCAGGAATGGCAATCTCAACAAGAGGCCAAAAGAAATTTAGAGAATGCTCGTCAAGCAGCAGTAGCAGCTACAGCAGATGCTTATGCTACAGCAATTACTTTAGCACAGCAAGTACCAACTTCTAGTTCTAGGCAATTAGAGGCTTCCCAATTGATTAATCAATGGAGCCAACAAATATTGTCGATCGCTATGGATGTAGTTAACCGAGATGTGGCACAAGCAATCTCAATTGCGAGGAAAATTCCGAGAAATAGTCTTGCCTATAATTCAGCCCAGAGTCAAATTAGTATTTGGCAAAATTGGCTCACCCCTAACCAACCTCTAGATTATCAGACTCTACCTTCAGATCAATCTCAGCAGTTGAGAGAAAAAAATTCAAGTAATCTTACAGATGAGAGAGGCAAACCTTTGGTATCTACACCCAAATTTATCAATAATAACTAGAGTCAAGGGTGTCAACTAAGTCAGAAGTCAGAAGTTGTTTTTGTCATGGATTTTGACCAACCCTTCAAAAACATCTCACCTTTTAAGGCAGGATTTTGGAAGCAATTATTTGGATAATTATTGGCCATTGCTAAATCGCCACAATACATGGCCTCAAAACCCAGAGATAATCAAAGTCCTAATAACTAATCAAACTAAAGCTTAACTATTTGACGATCGGAAAAAGGTCAATAAATTGATATATAATATTTTAGGTAAAATTACCAAAACCTAAACTAAAATTTATAGAAATGGAGATTGGTGCAAAAGTTGGCCTTTAATTTAAGATAAATTATGGCTATACTAACCAATTATTCCAGAAAGTAGGTACAGTAAACTATAAGCTAAGTTAAGATTAATCAAATATTTTCTTTGCCTTTCTAAATCTATTTTTTGATGAGGAGATAACTAACGTATGCTACAAGTTGAAGAAAAAAATACTATAAACTTTGAAACCGAAACTTACAAGGATGCCTATAGCCGAATCAACGCAATTGTGATTGAAGGAGAGCAAGAGGCTTACGAAAACTATATTAAACTAGCCGAAATGCTTCCAGAACAAAAGGATGAGCTGATTAAGCTATCAAAAATGGAAAATCGTCACAAAAAAGGCTTTCAAGCTTGTGGCAATAATCTGAAAGTGACACCTGATATGGAGTTTGCCAAAAAGTTCTTTGAGCCACTACATGAAAATTTCCAAACAGCAGCAGCTAAAGGGAATGTGGTAACTTGCCTGTTAATTCAATCTCTAATTATTGAATGCTTTGCGATCGCAGCATACAACATTTATATTCCTGTTGCTGACCCTTTTGCTCGTAAAATTACTGAAGGTGTGGTTAAAGATGAATATAGTCATCTCAACTTTGGTGAAGTATGGCTAGAAAAACATTTTGCAGATTCTAAAGCAGAACTACAACAAGCAAATCGCCAAAACTTACCTCTAGTATGGAAAATGCTTAACCAGGTAGAAAAAGATGCTAAAACCCTGGAAATGCAAAAAGAAGCATTAATTGAAGATTTTATGATTGCTTATGGTGAAGCTTTGAACAATATTGGCTTTACTACTGGAGAAATTATGCGGATGTCAGCTTATGGTCTGGTTGCCGCATAGTTAATTTTAATCAACTAGCTATCTAGCTATCAGCCTAAAAATTTGTGTATAGATAATGATATCTGAAAGCTTGGGTTTAACCCCGAATTCTAGGTTATCGTTTAAATTTTAGGAGGGGTAAAACATTCCCTTTTCGTTCCGGAATAATCCGAAACGGGCAAAACTCAGTGCTGATTGCTAAACTGTTGAACGCTTTTTAATGTGGAAATTAGGATGGGGAATGAGTAATGGCATAACATTTGACAAAAAATTTTTTCATAATGAAAATAATACTTGCCAATGTACAATTCCCCACTTAATTTTTATATACCATCAGCAATAACTAACCCACTAATAATCAAAACTTACAATTTTAATGTTTGGTCTAATTGGTCATCTAACTAGCTTAGAACACGCCCAATCTGTAGCAAGAGATTTAGGATATCCAGAATATGCAGATCAAGGTCTTGACTTCTGGTGTAGCGCTCCACCTCAGATAGTAGATACAATCAAAGTAACAAGTATCACAGGTCAGAAAATTGAAGGCAAATATGTAGAATCTTGTTTTCTACCAGAAATGCTAGCTTCTAGCCGAATCAAAGCAGCTACACGCAAAATACAGAATGCCATGGCCCATGCTCAAAAGAATGGTATTGACATAACTGCTTTGGGTGGATTTTCATCAATTATTTTTGAGAATTTCAGTTTAGAGAAGTTTAAGCAAATTCGTAATATTACATTGGAATTTAAACGTTTCACGACTGGCAATACCCACACAGCTTATATTATATGTAAGCAAGTAGAACAAGGGGCGGAAAAATTAGGAATTGATTTATCAAAAGCAACAGTAGCAGTCTGTGGCGCAACTGGAGATATTGGTAGTGCCGTATGTCGTTGGTTGAATACTAAGACGGAAATAGAAGAATTATTATTGATAGCTCGTAAGCAAGAGCCACTAAAAAATCTGCAAGCAGAATTAGGGCGAGGCAAAATTCTAGAATTAAATGAAGCTTTACCTCTAGCTGATATTATCGTTTGGGTTGCTAGTATGCCCAAAGGTGTACAAATCGATTCAAATATGTTAAAGAAACCCTGTTTATTAATTGATGGGGGTTATCCGAAAAACATGGCTACTAAGGTTCAGCAAGAAGGAATCTATGTTCTCAATGGTGGAATTGTAGAACATTCTCTTGATATTGACTGGAAAATTATGAATATTGTCAATATGGAAGTGCCAGGTCGTCAGTTATTTGCTTGTTTTGCTGAGTCAATGCTACTGGAATTTGAAAAGCTATATACTAATTTTTCTTGGGGACGGAATTTAATTACTGTAGAAAAAATGGAGCTAATTGGAAAGTTATCTGTTAAGCATGGATTTAAACCTTTAATGCTTTGAAAAATAGATAAGAAACATGGCAGTTAGAAATGTTGGATTTGTTCTGAGAAATTAGATCCATTAAGTAGAGTCTGCTAAAAAAGTTTTTGGTTGCCACAGACAAAAGGCAATAATATTTTGGTGTCAAACTTTTTATGGTATAAGTTCAAGGAGTAGATTACTTTAAGAAAGCGGTTTAGCTTATTTATTGGACTTGATCGATAAAATTAATTGTCTTCAAAAACCTGATATTAATTGTAGAGGTTGTAAATTCACAGAGTCAACCCATAATTAGTTCAAGGTTATAAAGATAGTTTTTCCTGTGTGAAAATTCTAAATTAGGCTGGACTGAGAATAAACCTTTGATTTAACTGTGAGGTTATGAAACTCAAGTTCCGATTAGTAAAAATATTCTTTTTAGCACTACTAACTTTACTTGTACTCCAAAATTCTTTAATCGCAAATCCTGTAGCCAAGACTTTTCTTCCTCTAGCACCTCCAGATACTTCTAGCCCCAAAGGAACTATCAGTAGCTTTGTGGAAAATATTAATGAATCTTACCAAACATTGATGGTAGCTTACGAGCAATATCAAGAGGAACCAGGACTTTTTCCTTCAGGCTATGTTCGTGAAAGAGCTAGAGAGGCTGAAATTCTGTTCCAGCGGGCTGAACGTTGTTTGAATCTTAGCGATATACCTTCTCGTCTAAAACAGGATAAGGGGTTAGAAGCAACTCTGATGCTGAAGGCAATTTTTGACCGAATTGTAATACCAACTTACGATATAATTCCCGATCTAGAATATGTTAGTGCCGATCCGAAATTTTCTAAATGGACTATTCCTAATACAGAAATCGACATTGTTAAAGTTAATAAGGGAGTAAATGCAGGAGAATTTCTCTTCTCTCCTGAGACAGTTGCTCGCATCGAGGAATTCTACAAAAAGGTTGAAGCTCTTCCTTATAAACCAGGGGCTATGGGAGGATTTTATCAATTCTATATTTCTACTCCAGGCAGTCTATTGCCGCCCAAATGGCTGCAATTACCAAGGTGGTTAGATGTAGTTTATGGGGATCAGACCTTATGGCAGTGGATAGGTTTAGTCATTGGTATGTCGATTGGTTTTTGGGTTCCCTACAAAATATTTCAGTGGGTCTTGCAGAGAAATTATACCCTTGCTCCTCCACGTCAGACCTGGGAACTTCTGACTCTTCCCTTAATAACTATTGTTAGTTTGGTAGCGGTCAGTAATTTCCTTGATGAGGGAATCAATATTACTGGAAATCTACTACTGGTTATCTTAACTACCCTAGAAATCATCTTTTGGATGATGGTAGCCTCAACAATCTTTCTGTTTGGCAATGCTATAGCAGAGACTCTTGTTATTTCTCCCAAAATTAACGATGGTGGTATAAATGCCAGTATGATCAGGATAGTCTCTCGCCTATTGAGTTTGACCGTTGGTACAGGTATCATAATTATAGGAATTGAGCGCGTAGNTGTTTGGCAATGCTATAGCAGAGACTCTTGTTATTTCTCCCAAAATTAACGATGGTGGTATAAATGCCAGTATGATCAGGATAGTCTCTCGCCTATTGAGTTTGACCGTTGGTACAGGTATCATAATTATAGGAATTGAGCGCGTAGGGATTTCTCTAATTCCAATAATAGCAGGTCTGGGAATTGGAGGTTTGGCGATAGCACTAGCAGCCCAATCAAGCGTAGAAAACTTGATTGCTGGACTGATTTTGTTAATCGATCGACCAGTTAGAGTAGGGGAGTATTGTCGCTTTGGGGAGGGAGAAGGAACTGTAATAAGTATTGGTTTCCGCTCAACCCGAATTCTTTCGGTAGAGGGGGATATCATTTCTATACCTAATGCTAAATTCTCACAGTTATCATTGCTTAATGAGAGCAGACGCAATCGNCGTAGAAAACTTGATTGCTGGACTGATTTTGTTAATCGATCGACCAGTTAGAGTAGGGGAGTATTGTCGCTTTGGGGAGGGAGAAGGAACTGTAATAAGTATTGGTTTCCGCTCAACCCGAATTCTTTCGGTAGAGGGGGATATCATTTCTATACCTAATGCTAAATTCTCACAGTTATCATTGCTTAATGAGAGCAGACGCAATCGCTTTCTCTTAAAGCAGACAGTCAGGTTAAGCTATGAGACAACCCCTGAACAAATAAAGTTTATATTAGCAAGATTGCGAGAATTGATACTCGCTTATCCCAAGGTTGCTAAGGATGAATTGGAAATCAGATTTATAAAATACGGTGATTATTCTCTTGATGTAGAAATTTTGGCCTATGTAGATACAGCTAAAGAAGATGAGTTTAAGGAAATTCAGGAACATGTATTGTTACAAGTCAAAGATGTTGTTCATACAGCAGGGGCAAATTTTGCTTATTTTATCATNTACGGTGATTATTCTCTTGATGTAGAAATTTTGGCCTATGTAGATACAGCTAAAGAAGATGAGTTTAAGGAAATTCAGGAACATGTATTGTTACAAGTCAAAGATGTTGTTCATACAGCAGGGGCAAATTTTGCTTATTTTATCATAAATCCGATTTAAGTAGTCGTGCTTTTAGGAATTTCCTAGTTGAGAGAGGGAACAGGGAATAGGGAGAAATAGGAGAAATAATTGAAAATTTAGGCGTTGGTGAATCATTGTATGATTTTTAGGAGTTAGGAGTCAGGAGTCGTAGGGGCGTTTCATGTCGCTCCGCGAAACGGCCGTTAGCTTCGCATAACTATCGTTAACGCCCGTACAGNAGAAATAGGAGAAATAATTGAAAATTTAGGCGTTGGTGAATCATTGTATGATTTTTAGGAGTTAGGAGTCAGGAGTCGTAGGGGCGTTTCATGTCGCTCCGCGAAACGGCCGTTAGCTTCGCATAACTATCGTTAACGCCCGTACAGGAGTTAGGAGTTAGGAGTTAGGAGTTAGGAGTTAAAATAGCTTTTTTCCTTACTATTAATGTTACGACCATAAGAATTTCATACCTTATTTCACCAATACCAAAATTTATAAACCATACTATTTAACTGTCAGCTTATGAGACTTAGGTGGCGATCGCTGAAAATAGTTTTTTTAGGACTACTCATCTTAATCTTACTTCCAACTTTTACTATAGCAGCTCCCGTGGTTGAGCATCCCCTGGCTCCTCCCGATACCTCTAGCCCCCAGGCAACCCTGAGAAGCTTTATCGAGAATGCCAACAAAGCCCATCAAATACTAATGGCATCTTACAAACAACATTTGCAAGAGCCAGGGTTTTTCCTCTCGGACTCAGTTGGTCAGCAAAGGAAACAAATGCACATTTTTGCCAAGCGGGCCAAGGACTGTTTGGATCTAAGTAAGGTTCCGGTAGCCCTAAGATCGGATGCTGCAAGCGAAAGAGCGCTGCTGCTGAAAGAGATTCTAGACCGAATTCAACTGCCTCCTTATGCAGAGATTCCCGATGCAGAAGCAGTTGCTGCCGAGGAGTTGTCTACCTGGAGGCTTCCCAATACAGAAATCGACATCACTAAAGTTGAGTCAGGACCCAGAAGTGGTGAATTTCTCTTCTCTTCTCAGACGGTAGCTCACCTGGAAAGATTCTACCAGGTAGTTAAAGAATTACCCTACAAACCTGGTTCTACAGAAGGATTTTACGAATTCTATATGACTAGCCCCGGCGACCTATTTCCCTCCAAATGGTTGGAAAGTATACCGAGTTGGTTACAGACTTATTATTGGGGTCAGACCCTATGGCAATGGATGAGTTTGGGAATTTTCTTGCCGATCGCTTTCTGGATTGCCTACATCAGTTTTAGATGGAAATTTCAGAGGCTAAGTCTTCTCAAGCCTCCACAACGAACCTGGGAAATACTTCTGTCTCCTTTGATAGCGATGGTAACTTTCTCCATAATTGGCTATTTACTAGATGATGTAGTCAATCTAACCGGATATGTACTTCTGATTATTATAACTACCCTGGGAATCCTTTTCTGGATGGTACTAGGGTTAGGAATCTTTCTCTTGGGCAACGCTTTAGCAGAGACTATTATTGCGTCCCCGAAGATTAATCCTCAGAGTTTAGATGCTAGCTTAATTCGGACAGTTTTCCGACTGTTAGGTTTGAGCGCTGGTACGATTACCCTAATCCTGGGAATTGAGCGTGTGGGGATTTCGATTATTCCAATTATAGCGGGTGTGGGAATCGGTGGTCTGGCCTTGGCTTTGGCAGCTAGACCAACATTAGAAAACCTGATTGCCGGACTGATATTAATAGCAGATCGACCAGTGAAGGTGGGTGAGTATTGTCGCTTCGGAGATGAAGAAGGAACTATACTAGAGATTGGCCTGCGCTCAACACGAATTCTCTCAATCAATGGTGATTTAATTTCCATACCTAATTCTCAATTCTCAGAGCTGAAATTAGCCAATAAGAGCAGACGCGATCGCATTCTTTTACGACACACTATTGGGCTACGTTACGAGACAACCTCTGACCAATTGCGATTTGTACTGGCAAAATTTCGGGAAATGATTCTAGCCCACCCGAAGCTTCTTGAGGAGGGAGCGCGAGTTAGGTTAATCAAATATAATGATTATTCCCGTGATGTGGAAATTTTCGTTTATGTAGATACAGGTAAATTACCAGAGTTTCTAGCAATTCAGGAGGATGTGCTATTGCGAGTTGATGATATTGTTGAGTCATCAGGAACAGGCTTTGCTTTTCCCTCCCAGACGAATTATATNAGCCCACCCGAAGCTTCTTGAGGAGGGAGCGCGAGTTAGGTTAATCAAATATAATGATTATTCCCGTGATGTGGAAATTTTCGTTTATGTAGATACAGGTAAATTACCAGAGTTTCTAGCAATTCAGGAGGATGTGCTATTGCGAGTTGATGATATTGTTGAGTCATCAGGAACAGGCTTTGCTTTTCCCTCCCAGACGAATTATATTTCTCAAGATAGCGGACTCGATCCTGAGAGAAGTCGCGCTGCTGAGGCTGAGGTTAAGCTTTGGCGTTCAAAGGGTGATTAACTGTTGAATGAAAATTGTATAAAGTAGTTGCTATTTGTGGAAAAGTGTGTTAATATTAAACAGGTAACTAAAGCTATTGAAATAATTCAGGTGAATGAGACTTGTTGACAGACATATTATTAACCGAACACATCAGTATTGGGCTTGGTGTGATCAGTTAGCCTTTAGGTCAAAAAACTTGTATAATTTGGCTAATTATTACTGTCGTCAGAATTTTTTCTTTACTGGTCATAGTCTGGATTTAACTAAACTTTACCATGCAACTAAAGATAGTG
The DNA here is from genome assembly GCF_002260545.1 of Hydrocoleum sp. CS-953. Classification (GTDB taxonomy): domain Bacteria; phylum Cyanobacteriota; class Cyanobacteriia; order Cyanobacteriales; family Microcoleaceae; genus Trichodesmium. The sequence continues at coordinate 11,235 of NZ_LGSU01001454.1, forward strand.
ATGCCTATAGAGCTTTACCAACCAAGGTATCAAAACAAATAATCAAATGCTTGGTTGCCACTTGGCGTGGTTATTTTCAGGCAATCATTGAATGGTCAAAACATCCAGGGAAGTTTTTAGGTAAACCCAAAATACCAAAGTATAAAAATAAAACTCAAGGTAGGAATGTAGTTATATATTCAAAGGAATCAGTCTATAAAGCTCCTCTCAAAGATGGTATTTGTCACTTATCTATGAGTGATATCAAAATACCTGTAGTTGTGGATACTGTAATCGTTGTGAGGATAGTACCTGCTACTGCCTGCTATATAATTGAGGTAGTCTATGAAAAAACGAATCAGCCACCAATAGACTCAACATATGTAGCAGGAATTGACTTAGGGATTGACAGATTAGTTGCTCTATCTACAAATAAGCCTGGTGTCAAACCACTGCTGATTAATGGGAAGCCACTAAAAAGCGTCAATCAACTATATAACAAGCGAAAAGCTAAGTACCAAAGTGTGATCAAAGGCCAGAAAAAAACTAGCCGTAAGATTGAAGCGTTAACCTATAACCGAAATCGTTTTGTCGAGAATTATCTACATAACACCAGTAAATTAGTGGTTAATTATTTAGTGACTAATAATATTGGTACTGTAGTAATTGGAAAAAATGATAACTGGAAACAGGGTGCAAACATCGGTAAAAAAAACAATCAAAACTTTACCCAAATACCGCACTCTAAGCTAATTCAACAGATAACTTATAAATGTCAACTGGTTGGTATCAAAGTCATTGAAACTGAAGAAAGTTACACCAGTAAAACTTCTTCACTTGATTTAGAATTGCCCAGGCGCCATGAGAATTATGTGGGAAAACGAGTCAAACGCGGTTTGTTTAGAAGTGGAACAGGTAAAGTGATTAATGCCGATATCAACGGCAGTCTCCAAATAATTAGAAAGAAATTCCCAGGGGCATTTACTGCCGTTTGCGTAGCATTCCGGAGGATGGGAATAGTGAGCTGTGCCGTACAGCCTATATTGGTTAATCCAATATCAAGATAAAAGCTGTTACGATTTTCTACAGTTTTTTTCGTACGGTATTCTTCCTTTTCCTAACTTATCTACTGAACAGCGCGATCGACTTCGTGATACTCTAGATTTTCCACCAGAAGGTTCACCAAATTGTCCTCCAGTTTCAAGTCAAGGGAATAACAGCAAGGAGGATGAGGTGATATCTGACAAAAATTAAATACAGCAAAAATCAAAGTTGCAAATTCCGGTGAGTAAATGGTTGAGCATTTTCACCAGAATAAGTGGCAGCAATATGACCATCACCTACAACTTGATATTTATAAGTGACTAATCCTTCTAAACCTACGGGGCCTCTTGGTGGCATTTTCTGAGTACTAATTCCTACCTCGGCACCAAAACCATAACGGAAACCATCAGAAAATCGAGTTGAGCAGTTATGGAATACACCTGCTGCATCTATTTGGGCGAGGAATGTTTCTGCTGTTTTGCTGTCTTCAGTTATAATAGCGTCTGTGTGTTTAGAACCATAAGTATTGATGTGAGCGATCGCTTCTTCTAAACTATTTACTACTTTAACAGACAAGATTAGATCGCTATATTCTGTTGCCCAGTCTACATCTGTCGCCACCTTTATTGACGGCAATATTTGTTGAGTAGCTGTATCACCGCGTAACTCAACTTGACGTTTTTCTAATTCTGCGAAAACTTCTGGAAGAAACTTGGCAGCAACATCAGCATGTACTAACAAAGTTTCGGCAGCATTACAAGCAGCAGGATATTGAGTTTTGGCATCCACAGTAATTGCTACTGCTTTTTGAATATCTGCAAATTTATCGACATAGACATGACAAATTCCTTCAGCATGACCTAAAACAGGAATTTGAGTATTTTCTTGCACAAATTTCACAAAAGAATTAGAACCTCTGGGAATAATTAAATCGACGTATTCATCTAACTTGAGTAACTCCAGAGTTTCTTCGCGGGTAGTTAATAATTGTACTGCATCAGGGTTAACAGAAGTTGTGGATAAACCTTGGCGAATTGCTGTAACTAATTCTTGACATGAATTTGTTGCTTCTTTACCCCCTTTGAGAATGACACCATTTCCTGATTTAATTGCCAAAGCAGAAATTTGAATAACAGCATCTGGACGAGCTTCAAATACCACACCAACAACACCGAGCGGACAAGTAATACGCTTAAGAATTAATCCTGCATCCAGTTCGCGATGTATTTGTATCATACCCACAGGATCGGGAAGAGTAGCAACATTGCGTAAACCTGCGATCGCGCTTTTTAGTTTAGCCTCATCCATTTTCAACCTATTATATAGGGGTTTAGCAATTCCATCAGTTTCAGCTATCTTGCAGTCAAGTTGGTTTGCTGTAATAATTTTTGGTGCTGCTTTTTCTAATGCTTGGGCAACTGCTTCAATAGCTTGATTTTTGACTTCTGTAGATAAAACTGCTGATTTTTGTGCTGCTTGGCGGGTAGTTTTGGCTATTTCAATCAAAGAAACTTCTGTAATCATTTTACTTTAGGCAAAATTTCAGGAATTATTTTCTCATCGTATCATTTTTTTCTAATTATTATTAATTATATTTTCTGCTTGGGTTTTTACCGAAAAATCAAGGTATAAAGCCTCTCCTTTCAAGGAGAAACAAGAAAAAATTTTCCTTTTATTCAATCCTCTTCCTTTGAGGGAGAGGTAATTATCAATTATT
>NZ_LGSU01001455.1 GCF_002260545.1 Hydrocoleum sp. CS-953
AGAAACCGAGAAACCGGGTTTGTATTTATATATTTCAAAATGCTGAACATTGACTCCAACAAACCCGGTTTCTTAACTCCAAACCATTCCTAGACGAGAAACCGAGAAACCGGGTTTGTATTTATATATTTCAAAATGCTGAACATTGACCCAAACAAACCCGGTTTCTACACTAAAATATATAAGTAAGAATAAAGATTATGAATCAACCAGAAGAACAAGAATATAATGATAATGAAATTGCTATCATAGGAATGTCTGGACGTTTTCCAGGAGCAAGAAACCTGGAGCAGTTTTGGGAGAATCTCAAGAATGGGGTTGAATCTATCTCATTATTATCAGATAAACAGTTGACAAAATCTGGTGTTCCATCCGAAATACTTAATAATCCCAACTATGTTAAAGTCGGTGCTACTGTTTCAGACATTGAAATGTTTGATGCTAACTTCTTTAACTACAGTCCAAGAGAAGCAGAAGAAATCGACCCGCAACAACGACTTTTTTTAGAGTGCGCCTGGGAAGCAATAGAAAGTAGTGGTTATAACCCAGAAAACTACGAAGGTTCAATCGGGGTTTATACTGGTGCTGGAGTGCTTACCTATTTAATGTATAACCTGGCAGACAAAGATTTTATTGTCTTAGATAGTCGCTACTTTGCCCAAATGGTTGCTAACGACAAAGATTACTTAGCAACCCGCACCGCTTACAAACTGAATCTGACCGGACCTGCCATAACTATTCAAACAGCTTGCTCAACATCATTAGTTGCCGTACATTTAGCGTGTCAAAGTTTGCTCAATGGAGAATGTGACATGGCTCTAGCAGGTGGTGTTTCGATCCAAGTTCCTCAAAATGTGGGATACTTATATCAGGAAGGAATGGTAGGTTCTGACGATGGTCATTGTCGAGCTTTTGATGCCAAAAGTTCGGGAACATTTTTGGCTAATGGTGTGGGAGTTGTGTTACTGAAACCACTGCAAGATGCGATAGCAGATGGAGATATTATTCATGCTGTGATTAAAGGTTCGGCAATTAATAATGATGGTTCTTTGAAACTGGGTTATACTGCTCCCAGTGTGAATGGTCAATCAGCAGTTATTTCTGAAGCTCAAGCTGTCGGTAATGTAAATCCAGAAACAATTACATACATAGAAGCTCATGGTACGGGGACAAAATTAGGAGATCCTATTGAGATTGAAGCTTTAAGCAAAGCCTTTTCAGAGCATACCGATAAAAAACAATTTTGCGCCATAGGTTCCCTAAANGGGTTATACTGCTCCCAGTGTGAATGGTCAATCAGCAGTTATTTCTGAAGCTCAAGCTGTCGGTAATGTAAATCCAGAAACAATTACATACATAGAAGCTCATGGTACGGGGACAAAATTAGGAGATCCTATTGAGATTGAAGCTTTAAGCAAAGCCTTTTCAGAGCATACCGATAAAAAACAATTTTGCGCCATAGGTTCCCTAAAAACCAATGTGGGACACATGAATACGGCAGCAGGTGTAGGAGCATTAATTAAAACTGTTTTGGCTCTCAAACATAATTTAATACCTCCCAGTCTAAACTACGAGGAACCTAATCCCCAGATTAATTTTAGCGCGACTCCATTTTACGTCAATAATACTTTGTCGGAATGGAAACGGAACGGCACTCCTCTACGAGCAGGAGTTAGTTCTTTTGGTATAGGTGGAACTAATTCTCACGTTGTCTTGGAAGAAGCACCCACTCTGGAGAAAGAAGAGGATGATTTGCCTCGTCCCGTTCATATATTAACTTTGTCAGCTAAGACTCCTACAGCTTTATCAGATTTAGTAGACAGTTATCATCATTATTTAAAGACTAATCCAGATTTGGATATAGGAGATGTTTGTTACACTGCTAATACCGGAAGAGGTCATTTTAACCACAGATTAGCAGTTGTTGCTCAAAACCAAACAGAATTAGTTGAAAAACTGGGAGAGTTCAAACCAGAAGAGCAAGCAGAGGGTATATCTACTGGAAAACTTTTAATCAATGCTACTGCTCCTAAAGTTGCCTTCTTATTCACAGGTCAAGGTTCCCAATATATAAATATGGGTAAGGAGTTATGCGAACAAGCACCAGTATTCCAAGCAGCACTTGATGAATGTGAGGAAATATTAGCAGAACTTGGTGTTGACTCCATCCTAGAAATTATCTATCCTGATGGAGAGACGTCACCTATAGACCAAACAGCTTATACCCAACCAGCTATATTTGCTATTGAATACGCCCTAGCTAAATTATGGGAATCTTGGGGAATAACACCAGATGTAGTCATGGGTCACAGTGTAGGTGAATATGTTGCAGCAACAGTAGCAGGAATATTTAGTCTAGAAGACGGATTAAAATTAATTACTGCCAGGGGAAGGTTAATGCAGCAGTTACCCCCAGGAGGAGAAATGGTAGCTGTAATGGCATCAGAATCAAAAGTGAAAAAGCTCCTCACACCTTATACAGATAAAGTAGCCATAGCAGCAATAAACGGACCAAAAAGTGTAGTNAAGTGAAAAAGCTCCTCACACCTTATACAGATAAAGTAGCCATAGCAGCAATAAACGGACCAAAAAGTGTAGTAATTTCAGGAGAAGCGACAGCAGTAGCAGAAATAGTCAAGACCTTAGAATCAGAAAAAATTAAAGCCAAAAAATTACAAGTATCTCACGCCTTCCATTCACCATTGATGGACCCAATGTTAGCAGAATGGGAAGCAGTAGCCAAAGAACTGAATTATAATCAACCGGAAATACCAGTAATATCTAACGTAACGGGAGGGGTGGCAGACGAAAGTATTACAACACCAAAATATTGGGTAGACCATGTACGTCAACCAGTAAGGTTTGCCCAAGGTATGGATGCCTTACAAAAACAGGGCGTAGAAATCTTCTTAGAAGTAGGACCGAAACCAATATTATTGGGAATGGGTCGTCGGTGTCTACCAGCAAATGCAGGTGTGTGGTTGCCATCATTACGTCCTGATGCAGCACAGTTTCCAGAGATGCTTTCTTCTCTGGGAGCATTGTATGTGCGGGGAGTCAAAGTAGACTGGGTAGAATTTGATGGAGAATACAGTCGTCAGAAAGTGGTATTACCTACTTACCCATTCCAACGCCAAAAATACTGGATAGAAAACTACTCGCGGGGGGCGACTACTGTTTCAGTCAGTAATAATGGTTTTATTGCTGATGACAGTACATCAAGTTCTTTATTGGGTAATAAGTTAGCTTTACCGTTTGCTAAACAGTTCCGCTTCCAGACTAAGTTAACTCCTGAGTTTCCTTCTTATGTGAAAGACCACAGGTATTATGGTCAAATAGTTGTAGCTGGTGCATCTCATATTGTTTTAGCTTTACTTGCTGGCAAAGAAGCACTAAATAGTGAGTCTTGTGTTGTCGATAATATTGAATTTTTGCAGATATTGGGAGCTGATGAAACTTCTAGTCGTACAGTGCAAGTGCTTTTAGAGCAAGAAAAAGAAACAGAATATACTTATCAGTTGATAAGTTGTGAAGCAGGAGAAGAAAACGACCCATCAACATCTTGGACGGTTCATTGTAAGGCAAAAGTGAGACCTGCTAAAAACTCAGAGTTACCGAAAGAAAATATTGATATTGCAGCAGTAAAACAACGATGTATTCAGTCTCTTTCTAGTGATGAATATTACTCAACTACACTGGAACCCACTAAAGGAGATTTTCACCTGGGACCAACATTCCAATGGACGGAAAAAGCTTGGATAGGTGGTAAAGAAGGGTTGGTAAAAATCAAATCTGGGGAAAACAATGAAGAGATGCAGGAATATTGGCCTCATCCTGGTATGGTTGATTCTGGAATTGTGCCAGTAGCTGTGTTGTCAATACTTCAGGAGTTTTCTCAGAATAGTGAAAATAATGGTAATGGTCAAAAACCTGTCACTGATGGTGAAATAGAAGTTCCCGCTTACGCATTTTCTGGAGCGAAGAGTTTTAAGTTTTTTGAGAATTTTGATATTGATGATGAATTGTGGTACTACACCAAAATTGACGAGTCAAGTTCTTTTGAGAAAGGAGAACTGCGCGGTGAGACTTACTTGCTAAATGGAGATGGTAAAGTAATCGCAGAATATATTGGCATTGACTTCCGGCAACTAAGTCGCAAGTTATTGTTGAGGAGTTTCGGTTTAGATTTCAGTCAGTGGTACTATCAAACAGAATGGCAACCTGCTACTTTGACTCCTGGTGAGACAGAGGAACCAGGAACTTACCTGCTATTTTGCCCTAATAGTGAGTTCAAGGGATGGAGCGATATAGCTGCCGCTAGGCTCTGCCAACGCCTAAATTCCCAATTATTAGAAAAAGGTCATCAGTGTATTGTTGTTTATCCAGGGGAAAGTTACAAGAATTTATCTTCTGAAGACAAAAAGCAGACAATTCAATTATCTCCAACAGAACCAGAACATTTCCAAAAGTTACTTGATGAGGTAAATGAATCAACAACAGAGGAGTTACCTTTGAAAGGTATTATTCACCTCTGGAGTTTAGATACTGATGCTGTAGACTTGGGTAAAACTGAAGAAATAATTTGTGGTAGTATCATCAACCTGTTGCAAGAGATGCGATCGCTAGAAAAATCACCTCCTGTTTGGTTAGTGACTCAAGGCGCTCAGGAAACAGATATACAAGAGGGTAAAGTTGTCACAAATTCTCAACCGCAACAAGCACTTTTATGGGGAATTGGCAAAGTCATAGGTATGGAGTATCCCCAGTTAGACTGTCGTTGTCTAGACCTAGACCCTAATGCTGAGGAACAAGAAACTTTAAAAATTTTATTGGATGAGGTCGCCAACCATCAAGCATCAACCAGCAGGGAAAGTGAAATCCGCTATCGTCAAGGAGAACGTCAAGCAGCGAGGTTAGTTCAACCCAGGTTAGATACAGATGATGTCAAATTAACTGTTGAGACCGAAGCAAGTTATTTGATTACTGGTGGTAATGGTGCTTTAGGATTGGAAGTTGCTCAGTTCCTCGTAGAAAAAGGCGTTAAGAGTATAGCTTTAGTTGGGCGTAGCGCACCGTCAGAAACTGCTAAAGAAAGTATTCAAGAATTAGAAGCAGCAGGAACTAAAGTTTCAGTATTCTTAGGAGATGTCTCTGTGGAAAAAGACATGGTAGATATTTTCCAAAAGATACAAGATACCTTACCTCCTCTGAAAGGTGTAATTCATGCTGCTGGAGTTGTAGATGACGGGTTCATCCAACAAATGAGTTGGGAACAGTTTACAAAAGTGACCGCTCCCAAAGTAGCAGGAACTTGGAATCTACATAAACTCACAAAAGATATACCATTAGATTTCTTTGTTTGCTTCTCCTCCATAGCATCTATCTTAGGTTCTCCCGGTCAAAGTAACTATGCAGCAGCTAACGCCTTTATGGATGCAGTTGCCCAATACCGTCGCAATTTGGGATTACCAGGATTGAGTATTAACTGGGGACCTTGGGCAAATATTGGTATCGCCGCTCGAATGGGGGCACAACAACAAAGTCGTCTACAAAGCCAAGGTTTGCAAGGAATTAAAACAGAGCAAGGGTTACAAGCTTTAGAAGAGGTATTAGCTACCCAGGAATCACAGATAGCAATATTTAATATAGACTGGCCACAATTATTGAGTCAATTGGGAGCAGCAACCCCAGCATTTCTATCGGAAATAGCAAGTCAGCATCCACTCAAGGGAGCAAACCAAGGGCCAAAACAACGGGAGTTGTTAGAACAAATGAAGGTAGCAAAAACTGACAAACGCCAAAGGTTAATTGTGGATTATTTGATTGGNCAATTATTGAGTCAATTGGGAGCAGCAACCCCAGCATTTCTATCGGAAATAGCAAGTCAGCATCCACTCAAGGGAGCAAACCAAGGGCCAAAACAACGGGAGTTGTTAGAACAAATGAAGGTAGCAAAAACTGACAAACGCCAAAGGTTAATTGTGGATTATTTGATTGGTGTTGTTGCTAAGGTATTGAGGCGGGGTAAAAATGATTTACCAGACCCAGAGGAAGGATTCTTTAATTTAGGAATGGATTCGCTGATGGCACTGGATTTTGGGCAAATGATTCAGACAGATTTAGGGATTACTTTGTCCTCAACTTCTACTTTTGAGTATCCAAATATTCAGACTTTAGCTGAATATCTAGAGGGNGGATTACTTTGTCCTCAACTTCTACTTTTGAGTATCCAAATATTCAGACTTTAGCTGAATATCTAGAGGGAATAATTCCGAAAATTGAGAAAAAAGAGGCTGAGTCTAAAACAGATGATACTGCCATTGATTCAGAAAATCTAATTAAAGAGATTAGTCAGCTTTCAGAAGACCAAATAAATGCAGCTCTTAATGAAGTTATGACTCAACTCGAACAGCTTATTTAGAGGACTCACAAAGTAGGGACGCCCTTATGCAACGTCCCTACCCCTTAAAAAAGACTTTTTCAGCAAACCCTACCTATCAGCTACCAAACTAAGGAATTAAACATGAACACTAGCTCCGAAACCACTCAACTCTCAAATCAGCAACGTCTTTTGTTCACTCTCAAAAAAGCAACTGCCAAACTCAATGAAATTGAAACAGCGAGTACCGAACCAATAGCAATTATTGGTACTGGTTGTCGTTTTCCAGGAGGTGCTGAAACTCCCGAATCTTACTGGGAATTTCTCAGGGAATCAAGAGATGGCAGAGTAGAAATTCCCAAAGAGCGCTGGAACAATGACCTCTACTACAACCCAGACCCAGAAGCACCAGGTCAAATATATGTTCGTCACGGTTATTTTCTCCAACAATCCGTAGACAAGTTTGACCCCGCCTTTTTTGGGATTTCTGGAGCAGAAGCAGAGAAGATAGACCCATCACAACGACTTCTGTTGGAGGTGACTTGGGAAGCATTAGAAAATGCAGGTATTTCACCCAGAAGTTTGAAAAATACGGAAACGGGAGTCTATATAGGTCAATGTTTTAATGATTACGCCTTGATTGGTCAAAATGCTTCACCTGGTAACTTGGGTGATTTTTATCTAGGTCTAGGTACGGCGATGAATATTTCGTCGGGTCGGATAGCTTATGTTTTTGGACTGCAAGGACCAACTTTTACCCTAGATACAACTTGTTCTTCCTCTTTAGTTACTTTGCATATAGCTTGTCAGAGTTTGCGGAGTGGAGAATCTAACCTTGCTTTAGCAGGTGGGGTAAATTTAATGCTTCATCCCACTGTGACTCATGGGTTCTGTAAAGGTCGAGCATTATCTCCTGATAGTCGTTGCAAGACTTTTGATGTCAGTGCTGATGGTTATGCAAGGGGAGAGGGTTGTGGGATAATTGTCCTCAAACGTCTTCGGGATGCTGTGGCAGATGGCGATCGCATTTTGGCTCTGGTGAAAGGTTCTGCGATTAACCATGATGGNAAACGTCTTCGGGATGCTGTGGCAGATGGCGATCGCATTTTGGCTCTGGTGAAAGGTTCTGCGATTAACCATGATGGTCCTAGTAGTGGACTGACAGTTCCCAATCAACAAGCTCAAAAGAAGGTACTCCGGGAAGCTCTGGTAAATGCTAAGGTAAGTCCCTCAGAGGTAGACTATGTTGAATGTCACGGTACGGGAACTTCTCTGGGAGACCCTCTGGAAGTCAAAGCTATTGATGAGGTTTATTGTGGAGAAAGAAGTAAGGAAGACCCTCTGATTATAGGTGCGGTGAAAAGTAATGTGGGCCATTTGGAAGCTGCTGCTGGGGTTGCAGGTTTAATGAAGATTATTTTAGCTCTGCAAAATCGGGAAATTCCCCCGAATCTTCACTTTAATCAACCTAACCCTCAGATTGATTGGAATCGAATTCCGGTAGAGGTAGCAACAAGTGTGATACCTTTGGAAAAACCAGATAAACCTCTGTTGGCAGGAATTAGTGGATTTGGCATGAGTGGTACTAATGCTCATGTGATTTTACAAGAAGCACCACAACAAGTTAAAAGTGAAAATGAGACAGAGCGATCGCTCCATTTATTAACTCTGTCAGCAAGAACTGAAAAAGCTTTGGAGGAATTGGTTGTTCGTTATCGAAATTATCTGGAAAAAGAAAATAATGAGGATGAATTAGCTGACATTTGCTATACAGCTAATACAGGACGGACTCATTTGAATCACAGATTAGCAATTATCGCAGCTAATCAAGCAGAGTTATTGGAGAAATTAAGCGCTGGTTTAACAGGGGAGGAAATCTTCTCAGGACAGGTATCTAGTAGTGCTTTACCAAAGGTAGGTTTCTTATTTACTGGTCAAGGTTCCCAATACGTTAATATGGGTCGGGAATTATATGATCAAGCACCAGTTTTCCGACAGGCGATCGACCAATGTGCTCAAATTTTCAGTGCAATTGTGGAGGAACAACCAGAATCAGAACAGGTTTCTTTGTTAGATGTTATATATACAGAAGATTCTGAGTCATCACCTCTAAACCAAACAGCTTATACCCAACCAGCTATATTTTCCATAGAATATGCTTTGGCTAAATTATGGCAATCCTGGGGTATTGAACCAGATGTAGTCATGGGTCATAGTGTAGGTGAATATGTTGCAGCAACAGTAGCAGGAATCTTTAGTTTAGAAGACGGATTAAAATTAATTACTGCCAGGGGACGGTTAATGCAGCAGCTACCCCCAGGAGGAGAAATGGTAGCTGTGATGGCATCAGAATCAAAAGTGAAAAAGCTCCTCACACCTTATACAGATAAAGTAGCCATAGCAGCAATAAACGGACCAAAAAGTGTAGTNAAGTGAAAAAGCTCCTCACACCTTATACAGATAAAGTAGCCATAGCAGCAATAAACGGACCAAAAAGTGTAGTAATTTCAGGAGAAGCGGAAGCAGTAGGAGAAATAGTCAAGAGCTTAGAATCAGAAAAAATTAAAGCCAAAAAATTACAGGTATCTCACGCCTTCCATTCCCCATTGATGGACCCAATGTTAGCAGAATGGGAAGCAGTAGCTGAGGAATTAACTTATAATCTACCAGAAATTCCAGTCATATCTAACGTTACGGGAAAGGTCGCAGACGAAAGTATCACAACAGCTAAATATTGGGTAGACCATGTACGTCAACCAGTCAGGTTTGCTCAAGGTATGGATGCTTTACAGAAAGAGGGTGTGGAAATCTTCTTAGAAGTAGGACCCAAACCAATATTGTTGGGAATGGGTCGTCGGTGTTTGCCAGCAGATGTAGGTGTTTGGTTGCCATCATTACGTCCAGATACAGCAGACTTTTCCCAGATTATTGCTTCTCTGGGAGAGTTATATGTGCGGGGAGTAAAGATAGACTGGGTAGGATTTGATCAACAATATAGTCGTCAGAAAGTTACCTTACCTACTTACCCATTCCAACGACAAAGATTCTGGGTACAGAACTATTCCCAGGGATCAAATTCTGTTTCAGTCAGTAATGATTTGCTGACAGAGGAGGGAACATCAAATTCTGTATTAGGTCATAAATTACCTTTACCCTTTGCCCAACAATTCCGTTTTCAGACTAAATTAACACCTGAGTTTCCTTCTTATCTGAAAGACCACAAATATTACAACAAAATAGTTGTACCTGGTACGTCTCATATTATTTCTGGTTTCCTTGCTGGTAAAGAAGCATTAAACACCGAGTCTTGCGTTGTGGATGATATTGAATTTTTACAGATATTGGGAACAGATGAAACTTCTAGTCGTACAGTGCAAGTGCTTCTAGAGCAAGAAAAAGAAACAGAATATACTTATCAGTTGATAAGTTGTGAAGCAGGAGAAGAATACGACCCATCAACAACTTGGACGGTTCATGCTAAGGCAAAAGTTCGCTCTGTGAAGAACTCAGAGTTACCAAAAGAAAATATTGATATTGCAGCAGTCAAAAACCGATGTACTCAGACTCTCTCCAGCGATGAATATTACTCAATTGCACTGAAACCTATGAAGGGAGATTTTTACCTAGGACCGACATTCCAATGGACGGAAAAAGCGTGGATAGGTGGTACAGAGGGGTTGGTAAAAATCAAATCAGCTCAAAATAATCAAGAAATGCAGAAATATTGGCCTCATCCTGGTATGGTTGATTGTGGACTGATGCCAGTAGCTTTGTTGTCAGTAGTTCGGGAGTTGTCTCAGAATACTGAGAATAATGGTAATGGTCAAACATCTCTCATTGATACTGAAATAGAAATTCCTGCTTATGTATTTTCTGGAGCTAAGAGTTTTAAGTTTTTTGAGAATTTTGATATTGATGATGAATTGTGGTACTACACCAAAATTGACGAGTCAAGTTCTTTTGAGAAGGAAGAATTTCTAGGTGATACTTACTTGCTGAATGGAAATGGGAAAGTATTAGCAGAATATAATGGTATAGATTTCCGTCAACTAAGTCGGAAGTTATTGTTGAGGACCTTTGGGTTAGATTTTAGTCAGTGGTACTATCAAATAGAATGGCAACCTGCTGCTTTGACTCCTAGTGAAACACAGGAACCAGGAACTTACCTACTATTTTGTCCTACAGGGGAATCAAATAGTAAGTCAAAACCATGGAGCGATAGTCTGAACTCCCAATTATTAGAACAAGGTCATCAGTGTATTGTTGTCTATCCAGGAGATAGTTACAAGAATTTATCTTCAGAAGCAAAACAACAAACGATTCAATTATCTCCAACAGACCCCGAACATTTCCAAAAGTTACTTGATGAGGTAAATGAATTAACAGAAGAATTGCCCTTGCAAGGTGTGATTCACCTCTGGAGTTTAGATACAGATGTAGCAGAGTTAGCAAAAGCAGAAGAGGTAATTTGTGGTAGTATTATCAACCTATTGCAAGGGATGCGATCGCTTGAACAATCACCTCCTCTGTGGTTAGTGACTCAAGGTGCTGCATTAGGATTTACTTCTCAGGAGTCAGAAGTCAGTAGTAATATTCAACCTCAACAAGCACTTTTATCGGGGTTAGGCAAATCCATAACTCTGGAGTATCCCCAGTTATACTGTCGTTGTTTAGACCTAGATCCTAATACTGAGGCATCAGAAAACTTAAAAGTTTTACTCGATGAGGTCGCCAACCATCAACCATCAACCAGTTGGGAAAATCAAATCCGCTATCGTCAAGGAGAACGTCAAGTAGCAAGACTAATTCAACCCAGGTTAGATACAGATGATGCCAAATTAACTATTGAGACCGAAGCAAGTTATTTAATTACTGGTGGTTTAGGCGCTCTAGGGTTAGAAGTGGCTCAGTTCCTAGTCAAACAAGGCGTTAAGAGTATAGTCTTATTAGGCCGCAAATCTCCTTCAGAAACTGCTCAGGAAAGTATTCAAGAGTTAGAAGCAGCAGGCGCTCAAGTTTCAGTATTATTGGGAGATGTGTCTGTGGAAAAAGATATGGTAGAGATTTTCCAACAGATACAAGATACCTTACCTCCTCTGAAAGGTGTAATTCATGCTGCTGGAGTTGTAGATGATGGATTTATCCAACAAATGAGTTGGGAACAGTTCACAAAAGTTACAGCTCCCAAAGTAGCAGGGACTTGGAATCTACATAAATTAACAAAAGATATACCATTAGATTTCTTTGTTTGTTTCTCCTCCCTAGTATCAATGTTAGGTTCTCCCGGTCAAAGTAACTATGCAGCAGCTAACGCCTTTATNATACCTTACCTCCGCTGAAAGGTGTAATTCATGCTGCTGGAGTTGTAGATGATGGATTTATCCAACAAATGAGTTGGGAACAGTTCACAAAAGTTACAGCTCCCAAAGTAGCAGGGACTTGGAATCTACATAAATTAACAAAAGATATACCATTAGATTTCTTTGTTTGTTTCTCCTCCCTAGTATCAATGTTAGGTTCTCCCGGTCAAAGTAACTATGCAGCAGCTAACGCCTTTATGGATGCAGTTGCCCAATACCGTCAGAATTTAGGATTACCAGGAGTGAGTATTAACTGGGGACCTTGGGCAAATATTGGCCTCGCTGCTCGCATGGGGGCACAACAACAAAGTCGTATAGAAAGCCAAGGTTTACAAGGAATTCAATCAGAGCAAGGGTTACAAGCTTTAGAAGAAGTATTAGCAACTCAGGAACCACAGATAGGAATATTTAATATTGACTGGTCACACTTGTTGAGTCAATTGGGAGCAGCAACTCCGCCATTTCTATCGGAAATAGCAAGTCAGCATCCACTCAAAGGAGCAAACCAGGGACCAAAACAACAGGAATTCATAGAAGAACTGAAGGTAGCAACAACTGAGCAACGCCAAAGTTCAATTGTGGATTATTTGCTTGGTATTGTTGCTAAAGTATTGAGATTGAGTAAAAGTGATTTACCAGACCCAGAAGAAGGATTCTTTAATTTGGGGATGGATTCCCTAATGGCACTGGATTTTGGCCGTATGATTCAGACAGATTTAGGGATTACTTTGTCCTCAACTTCTACTTTTGAGTATCCAAATATTCAGACTTTAGCTGAATATCTAGAGGGNGGATTACTTTGTCCTCAACTTCTACTTTTGAGTATCCAAATATTCAGACTTTAGCTGAATATCTAGAGGGAATAATTCCGAAAATTGAGCAGACGGAAACTGAGTCTGAGACAACTGATACTGCCATTGATTTAAAAAATCTAATTGCAGAGGTTAGTCAGCTTTCAGCAGACAACATGGATGAAGCTATTGATGATGCTCTGAATCAACTTTATCAGTCTATTTATGTTGGAAATTAAGAAAGTTCCAATCAGTTAACAGTTCTCCGTAATTAACTAGCTATCAGCTATCAGCATTTCAGCTAGCCTCCAAAAGAGGAACTTCGTTAACAGCTTTTTGACCTGCTGAGTGCTGAATGCTATTAAAAAAAAGGAGAGTAGGGGTTTGGTCTCCAAACCCTATATAGAGAAAGGGAGTTAGATGCTCCCACTAACTAAAACCTCAGATGTACCAAACAAGGAATTAAACATGGAAGCTAGCTCCCAAACCCAACTGTCAAATCAGCAACGTCTTTTTTTAGAACTACAAGAAGCAACTGCAAACGCTGAACTGTCAAATCAGCAACGTCTTTTATTAGCAGTCAAACACGCAACTGCTAGGTTAAATGAAATTGAAACAGCAAGTACCGAACCAATAGCAATTATTGGTACTGCTTGTCGTTTTCCAGGAGGTGCTGATACTCCCGAATCTTACTGGGAATTTCTCAGAGAATCAAGAGATGGCAGAGTAGAAATTCCCAAAGAGCGATGGAATAATGACCAATACTACAATCCAGATCCAGAAGCACCAGGCAAAATCTATGTTCGCCACGGTTATTTTCTCCAACAACCCGTAGACCAGTTTGACCCCGCCTTTTTTGGCATTTCTGGGGCAGAAGCAAATAAGATGGACCCATCACAACGACTTTTGTTGGAAGTGAGTTGGGAAGCATTAGAAAATGCAGGTATTTCACCCAGGAGTTTGAAAAATACGGAAACGGGAGTATATATAGGTCAATGCTTTAATGATTATGCCTTGATTGGCATCAATTCTCTCCCTAATAACTTGGCTGATTTTTATTTAGGTCTAGGTACGGGGATGAATATTTCGTCGGGTCGGATAGCTTATGTTTTTGGACTGCAAGGACCAACTTTGACCCTAGATACAACTTGTTCTTCCTCCTTGGTTACTTTGCATATAGCTTGTCAGGGTTTGCGGAATGGAGAGTCTAACTTGGCTCTAGTCGGTGGAGTAAATTTAATGCTTCATCCCACTGTGACTCATGGGTTCTGTAAAAGTAGAGGATTATCTCCTGATAGTCGTTGCAAGACTTTTGATGCTAGTGCTGATGGTTTTGCCAGGGGAGAGGGTTGTAGCATAATTGTCCTCAAACGTCTTCGGGATGCTGTGGCAGATGGCGATCGCATTTTGGCTCTGGTGAAAGGTTCTGCGATTAACCATGATGG
>NZ_LGSU01001456.1 GCF_002260545.1 Hydrocoleum sp. CS-953
GTATAGTGATATTCTAACTGAAGATTTCAGCGAATAACAATTGTATGATATCAGACGATATGAAACTTAGGCAATTTAACCTCTGTAAATAATATTATTCTCATTCCTTAGTCTTTTGCCAATCTTCCAAAGCGCGGACTACTATACTGTGATTTAAGTTTAACACAACAAAAAGTCAACAGTCATGCATTAAACCTAGGCGTGAAAAAGATATAGATTTTTTGCGCATGGTAGGGAACAGGGAACAGGGAACAGGGAACAGGTAAGATATTTTTACGAAAAAGGCAGGAAAAGAATTTTTTATGGTGACTTTTTCTTTCTTTAGCTAATATAACTAAAAGGCTTATTTATTTTCCACCAGATGTCTATTAAGACTTTAGAGGTATCAAGCCTCAACTGAGATGGCAAAAATATCAACGGAGACAACTGATAACTGAAATGACTTTTAACTTGCCTGTAAAGCTACACCAGGAACTTTTCGATAGATTAATTCAATCTGAAAATTAAAATCTAGACTAGCAAAATTTACTTTTTCTCCCCTGCTATAAGTTTGAGAAACCCAGATTCCTTGTTCATTTTTTCGAAAACATTCTATACTCATTTGAGACTGACTAACTAATACATATTCTTGTAAACTTGTAGCTGTTTGATAATCAGCAAATTTCCCTCCTCTATCAAAGTTAGCTGTGCTTGGAGACAAAATTTCTATGATTAAAGAAGGATAAATAATAAAGTCTTCATTTGAACTTAAATCCCGTTTATCACAAGTTACTGCCACATCAGGATAATAATAACAGTTAGCTTCTTCTAGTCGAACTTTAATATCAGAAGTAAGTACAATATAGTCATTATCGCGCAGATGAATATTTAGTTCTGTGACTAAATTACTAGCAATAATAATATGGGGTTTCTTTGCCCCTACCATTGTATAAATTTTGCCCCGTCTATACTCATGTTTAATCGGACTTTCTCGCTCTCCTGCTAAATATTCTTCTGGAGAAATATAGAATTGATTTTGATTAGCTATCATGGGTTTGACTTTGCTATTTATACTATTATATTATATCAATAACTAGGGTGAAATAAAAACTATGTCTAAAGTAGTCCAGTAGGGTGCGTTAGTGAAGCGTAACGCACCATTCTAGATGTGTCAGTCCACTACTCTGGGAAAAAATTCCTTATGTGATTTTTAAGTTAATAGTGATGCGTTAGGCGATCGCCTTCTTCCTTCTTCCTTCTTCCTTCTTCCTTCCTAAAAACTATGTCTAAAGAAACAAAAAACTTAAACCAAAACGCAGTTATTATCGGTGGAGGCCCGGCTGGTTTTGCCACAGCATTAATGTTAGCTAAACGTGGTTGGCATCAAATTACAGTATTAGAAAAACGACCTGCTGCAGATTTTTATGAACCTGATAAATCATTTAATTATTTAATTGATGGGCGGGGACAAAAATTCACCGATCTATTAGGTTTAACTGAAAAGTTAGCAAAAGTTAGTGTGCCAAATACAGAATTTTATCTGACAGAAATTAAGGCAAATGGTAATCGTAAAACATCAAAATTACCGACAGTAGATCCTAATCGCAAAACAGCTTACTGGCTTCAACGTCGAGTTTTTCTACAGTTACTTTTTCAAGAAATTGAGGAAAATTGGCAAAATCAGATTACGACTTTATTTAATACAAAATGTCTGGATATTAACAACAAGGATGGAAAATTAACAATTCTTGCTCAAGGAGTAAATGACGAAAAAAATTATCAATTTCAGCCAGATTTGTTAGTTGGTTGTGATGGAATTAATTCTCTAGTTCGGCAAACTTTAGATAAGTGGGATAATTCTGGAACCAATAAATTTAAAATGCAGTTTTTTCCCTCTGCAAGTTCTGGTTTAAAATACAAAGTTTTGACTTTACCACCTAATTTTCCCCTAGACCATAATAATTCTGAACAGGCAATTTGTACAATGGCTTATGCTATTCGTGGAGCATTTTCAGATTCTCAACATTCTTTATCTCTAGGAATTTTACCTTTTGCTGACCCGAACGAACCAAGAACAGCAAATATTATTAGAAAACCAGAACATGAAATTTGGAATTTGCAAGATGCTGAAAAATTGTCGGAATTTTTCGATAAAGCTTTTCCACAATTGCCAATAAATGAAATAGTTTTACCGGAAGAAAAAGAGCGTTTTGCTAAAAGTGAAGGTGGATATTTTCCCATCCCTCAATATTGTTCTGGGTTGCATTTGTTATTATCAAACACAGATAATTCTCCTGGGATAGTTTTATTGGGAGATGCAGTGCATTGTTTTCCTCCTGATATTGNAAAAAGAGCGTTTTGCTAAAAGTGAAGGTGGATATTTTCCCATCCCTCAATATTGTTCTGGGTTGCATTTGTTATTATCAAACACAGATAATTCTCCTGGGATAGTTTTATTGGGAGATGCAGTGCATTGTTTTCCTCCTGATATTGGGCAAGGTGTAAATTCAGCTTTGGAGGATGTGTTTATACTTAATCAAACACTTGCTAAAACTAATGATATTATCTCTGATGCTTTGCCATTATTTGAGTCTTTACGTTCTCCAGATATGAAGCCTTTAATTCGTTTGAGTCAAACTGCTTTTCCTTGGCAATATAATCAAGATATTCTCGGTAAAAGACTGTGGAGTATTAACTTTTTTATTCGGTTATTGTTGAATAAAATATTGCCTTTTATTTTTGCTCCTCCTGCTTTTATGATGATTCAAAACCATAAACTTAGTTATAGTCAAATATGGTCTATGGCTCAAAGAACAACTGTCTATATATATGTCTTGGGAATAGTTCTAATTTTCGGAAGTTTGGCTTTATTTTTGGATAATTTTTAGTATTTTGAGAATTAGGAATATAGGACTTTTTAACTAGACCTCCAATATCAAGTTCTGGTAATTCAGTTATTAATAGTCAAAGTTTTGTAGTGCGGGCATCTTGCCCGCCACAACTTGATCTGAGTGATATCATGTCCGGTAGCATCGGTATTGTATAGCAAAGGTAGGGAACACTTAACTGGGAACAGGGAACAGGGAGGGAGGAAGAAGCTTTAAGAGAAGGAAAAACTTTATATGGCGGTAGATATTTTCCCAACTTTTACACGCTCCGATACCAACGGACATGATANTTAGCGTTCCGCACAACTTTCCTATCGGAATGCTACGCAAACGTTAACGCGGAGCGACATGGAAAGCGGAGCATTCCCTATACGAAAAAGCGCAGCTCCTCCGCAGGAGGCTAACTGAATTGCGCAGTTACGACCATAGGAGGCTAACTGATAACTGTTTCAAGTCCAAGCGCGGAAGAAAGTATTTTCCTGCCAAACACTAGCTGTTTTCTGCTCGATCGCTCCCATATCCTGCTGAGTTAATTGCTGAAACTGTTGAGCAACCCTAACATTTGACTGCAACATCTCTACGGACTCCGTAGCAATAATACAACAATGCACTCCCGCCAATGACAACACATATCCCATCGCCTCTTGCATATTCAAAACTCCTGGTTGGAGTAACTTACCGTAAGCGGGTATTTTCATCCCAATAACTCCGACATTTTTTTGTTGCGCTACTGGCAATACTGCGGGAGCAAAAGGTCGAGGATGATGTTTGTCAGCAGCATTTATCGAAACCAAAGTTGTATCAAACGGATAACGGCGCAACCCCTCGGCAATAACATCCGGTTCGTGATGACCTGTAATTCCCGAAAACTTTACTATACCTTGTTCCTTTGCCTCCTCCATCGCTTTAATAACACCTTGGTTACCGAAAATTTGGTCTAAAGTTTCCATGAAAGAAACATGATGTAACTGCCACGAGTCAAGATAGTCTGTATTTAACCGTTTTAACGATCGCTCCAACTCCCGCCATGCTCCATCGCGATCGCGTCTTCCTGTCTTAGTTGCCAAAAATATATCGTTTCTATAAGCGGGCAAAACTTTACCGAAATGTTCCTCACTTGCACCATAACTAGCAGCAGTATCAAAATATCTAATTCCCAAAGAAAGAGCAGTTTCAATTATTGCCACTGCTTCTTTTTCTTTCCCACTTTTGTCTACAGGTGTTCTTCCTGCTCCTCCTAAACCTAAAAGTGGCACTTTGACACCAGTTTTACCTAATACTCGCTCTGGTATTGTGGATGTAGTAGGTATCTCTACAGATGCAACTTTTGTCTGAGTCTGTTTATTCATGGCAGCACCACCTACAATGCCACCTGTAACAGCAACACTTGTCATTATAAAGTTACGTCGAGTCGTTTTTTTAGTCATAGTTGTCTATAGTTTTTTTGACATTATAACAACTCTAAAAAAATTATGTTTTTTGCTATATCAGGACTTACCAAAAAAATGGGTATAAAGCCTCTCCATTCATGGAGAAAAAAAGAAAAAATTTTCCTTTTAACAAATCCTCTTCTTGAAAATAAGAGGTAATTATACCTAAGTTATTTCCCAACAACTCTATTAATTATTGAAGCACCCAAACAAGAAACCGGGTTTATTACCCTGGTTATTCAAATCACGAAATTTTGTCGATAAACCCGGTTTCTGGGTAAGTCCTAACTTACTTATGTCGAATGAATAAATATCAATTACATATTGAAAGGTCAAAATTTGCCAACCCTAATCATAGAAAAATTTAACAACATCAAATCTAAAAATTCCACTCTATAAATAAGTCTGCAACTGCTAATGTAAAACCTGGTAAAATATCTTCTCCATCTAAATTATCCGTAAGTTGTAATAATTTATCCGGCTCTGGTTTATGATAAACTAAAATTGATTTTTCATCAGGATTAATTACCCAAACTAACCGACAGCCATTTTCAAAATATTCAACAATTTTTTGATGTAGTTCCTCAAATGTATTATTAGGAGAAATTACCTCCACTGCCAAATCAGGAGAACCCTGAAAATAACCTTTAGGTAATCGCTTTAACCCTAACAAACGGTCTTTAGAAACAAAAGAAATATCTGGAGAAAGTTTATTTCCTGATTTTAAATTAAAGGCTGTACTAGAGTCGCAAGTTACACCTAATTTTTTAGGACGAGAATATAACTCTATTAAGCCACATAGATAGACAGTAATATTGCCATGCTCCATTCCCAAATTTCCCATCTCAACGTCTCCANTAGGTAATCGCTTTAACCCTAACAAACGGTCTTTAGAAACAAAAGAAATATCTGGAGAAAGTTTATTTCCTGATTTTAAATTAAAGGCTGTACTAGAGTCGCAAGTTACACCTAATTTTTTAGGACGAGAATATAACTCTATTAAGCCACATAGATAGACAGTAATATTGCCATGCTCCATTCCCAAATTTCCCATCTCAACGTCTCCATTAATTAATTCATAATGACTGCCATCTTCTGATAATTCTTTAAATTCTTCATCTGTTAAGATTTTTTTATCCGTTGCTATACTCATAAATTTATCCTGCTATTTTGTTTTTAGCACAGGCATTATGCCTGTCATTTCAGTTATTAGTTATCAGTACATCTAAGTTAACCTAGAGACTTGAAATAATAAGTAGACCAATATATCTAAAATAGTACATTATATTATTGGGGGCGGGTTGACCTAATCTCTGGTGAAAAATCATTAATTTAAAGCTGAACCCGCCCCTACTTTAATTTAAAATAGTACATTATATTATTTGTGGAGTTAATTTCAGTTATCAGTTATCAGTTATCAGTTATCAGCCTTTTAATTTATCAGTTAGCCTCCTCCGGAGGAACTGCGTTTTTTCGTATAGGGAATGCTCCACAAACATGTCGCGCTCGCTATAAGTTTCATGTCGGCGACAGCCGAAAACAGTACCTCTGCAATAAGGAGGCTTGACATAAGGAATATTCTCTTTATTTATCCCCTTAAAAGGGGAGGCTTTATACCACAATTTTTCGGTAATTATCCATGATTCATTATTAATTTTTAGTTAATAACAAATGTTTAAACTGTACCTTCAAAAAATTACAATTACTTTCCTTTTATTATTTTTCAATCCATTAATAGCACTTAGTCAAGAAACTACTCAAGAAATTTGTTCTACAGAACTAACTAATGCTATTGATGCTGTAATAAATAGACCAATTTTTCGTCGGTATCGGTGGGGAATTTTAGTCGAAACTTTATCTAAAAAAACAGAAATTTATAGTCGGGATGCCGAATATTATTTTATTCCTGCTTCTACCGCAAAACTATTAACAACTGCAGCAGCATTACAACAACTTAGACCTCAATTTAGAATTAGAACTTCAGTTTATGGTGATGGAAAAGGCAATATATATATTATGGGAAGAGGCGACCCTAGTTTAACAGCAACCCAACTGAAAAGTTTGGCTGAACAATTAAAAGAACAGGGAGTAGAAAATATTAATCAATTAATTGCNCGCAAAACTATTAACAACTGCAGCAGCATTACAACAACTTAGACCTCAATTTAGAATTAGAACTTCAGTTTATGGTGATGGAAAAGGCAATATATATATTATGGGAAGAGGCGACCCTAGTTTAACAGCAACCCAACTGAAAAGTTTGGCTGAACAATTAAAAGAACAGGGAGTAGAAAATATTAATCAATTAATTGCTGATGATAGTTACTTTCAGGGAATGACAGTTAATCCTAATTGGGAATGGGAAGATGTTCAAGCTGGTTATGGCGCACCAATTAATAGTTTAATATTTAATCAAAATGCTATAGATTTAGTTTTGTCTCCCCAAAGTTTTGGTCAACCTTTAAAAGTTACTTTTGTTAATCCAACGGAAAGCAAAAAATGGCAAATTGAAAATAATTCAGTGACTGTAGCAAAGAATGAAAAGGAATTTGTTGAGGTAGGACGAGATTTTATTCAACCAATAATTCGTATATCTGGGCAACTCCGAATTGGCTCGGCATCGGAACCTGTTTATGTGGCAGTTGTGGAACCTGTGGATAATTTTTTAAATAATTTTCGTCAGGTTTTAGAGTCAGAAGGAATCAGGGTTTCTCGAATAGTCAAAAATTCACAAATAACCTCTAATTTAAACTTGACTGAATTAGCTTTTGTGGAGTCTCCCACAGTAGCAGAATTAATAGAGGAAGTGAATAAAAAAAGTAATAATGTTTATGCAGAAGCTTTGTTACGTCAACTAGGAGTTAGGAGTAGATTAATTCCTAAGAAAAAATCTAATAATCAGACTTTGGCAAAAAGTTTAGAAGAGGTAAAAGTAATTTTAACTAGATTAGGAGTTACTCCTAATAGTTTTAGATTAAATGATGGTTCTGGTTTATCTCGTCATAATTTAGTTACTCCACAAGCTTTGGTACAAACTCTCAGAATAATGGCTAATTCTCCCTGGGCAAATCTTTACATAAATTCTTTACCTGTGGCTGGTGTTAGTGGCACATTAAGTCGGCGTTTTAGAAATAGTTTTGCAGAGAGAAATGTACAAGCAAAAACAGGAACAATTAGTGGTGTTTCTGGTTTGGCAGGATATATTCAGCCTAGGAATTTTCAGCCTTTAGTTTTTAGTATTATTGTTAATCAATCTGATTTAGAAACCAAAAATTTGAGAACTGCTATTGATGAAATTGTTTTGCTATTAACTCAGTTAAAGTCTTGTGGTTAAAAAGTATTTATGGAAGGTCATTTCAGTTATCTAATTTATTGTAGGGGCGGGTTTTTCAGTTATCAGTTATCAGTTATCAGTTATCAGCGCGAATGGTTTGACCTATTATTATTAATTGAACTCGCCCGCCCCGCCCCTACATTTATTGGTGTGGGGGCGGGTTTTTCAGTTATCAGTTATCAGCGCGAATGGTTTGACCTATTATTATTAATTGAACTCGCCCGCTCCGCCCCTACATTTATTGGTGTGGGGGCNCAGTTATCAGTTATCAGCGCGAATGGTTTGACCTATTATTATTAATTGAACTCGCCCGCTCCGCCCCTACATTTATTGGTGTGGGGGCGGGTATCATTTCAGTTATCATATCAAATATGCTTGATTGGACATAACAAAATTATCAAATCGTCATAACTACTAAATCTTTGTAATTCTCTCTCCTCCTGACTCCTGACTCCTGACTCCTAAATACTTAACCAATCGTTAATGCTTTGGGAACTAAGGGCATTGGGGAACTTTCTGTAGTAGGTGTAGCAGCAGCGATCGCTAATGCTGTTTACCATGCTACAGGTAAACGTATCAGAAATTTACCTATTACTCCAGATAAATTCTTAAAATATAGAGGGGGGAACAGGTAGAAAAGTAGGGAGTTTCCATAGAACCTCCCTACTGTGGTCTACAAGAGTTAAAACTGCTATAAAATTTTTTCTAGAGCAATAAATGTTGAAAATACTTGATTATCTTTGCTTCTATTATGTTACCAATTATTCCACCTCCGAAAGGGTTTAGAATGTTCTACTCTCCTAACAGTGAGCTTCTATTAGTTTACCGTCCAAATGGCATGAGATACTTACTTATATTCGCAATTATTTGCATTTTTGCTTGGATACTATTCTGTATTTTTATTGCTACATTGCTGATAACTTCATTTATCCTNATGTTCTACTCTCCTAACAGTGAGCTTCTATTAGTTTACCGTCCAAATGGCATGAGATACTTACTTATATTCGCAATTATTTGCATTTTTGCTTGGATACTATTCTGTATTTTTATTGCTACATTGCTGATAACTTCATTTATCCTAATTCAAGATTATTTAATCAGCATTTTAACTTTTATATTTTTCTTTATTCCTTTAGTGATGTATTTTTTTGCTGCTAAAATTTTTAATCAAGTCTATATAGTCCTATATTTTTTTCTAGCACAAGCAAGCTTTGACTTAAGATTTGACTGCCTAGTTTTCAATGAAAAATTAGGTACTTTTCAAGAAAAAAAACAAGAAATTAGGCGTTCAAAAATTAAATATATACAACAAGTTAAAACTAGCGGTTTTAAAGGAAATAGATTTTCATCATGGGGCTTATTAATCAAAACTACCCATCAAGATTACCATCTTCTTGCTTATCAATCTTATGACAAGATTCAATGGCTAGGTAAAATTATTGCTGCATGGGCTAAAGTTAGCTACCTAAAATGAAATCAAAAGTCAGATATAACATGGGTATCTTATCTGCCACAGATGAGCAATACAAAAAACTTAGAAATAATAGAAAAATTCTGCCAAATTCTTAAAGGAGAAATTAGTCTTTCAGATAATTTACTAAAGCTAAATATCTTTCAAGGAGTCTCTCAATTTCCCATCAGAATTAAATGTGTTTTATTAAGCTGGCACTCTCTCAAATCAGTATTAGAATAGCCAGGCAAATTAACAATAAAAAAAGACCTTAATCAAAGGTCAATCAAGATTAATAAGTTATAACTAAAGTTAAAGGCGGCACCCAGATTCGAACTGGGGGATGAGGATTTTGCAGACCCTTGCCTTACCACTTGGCCATGCCGCCATTTTTACCCACACACATTAATATACACTATCCCAGGAAATATAGCAAGCCTCAAATTTAATGCGATCTAAATCACTTATGGCCTTGTTTTCCATCGCACTATGGACAAATATTTAAAGCTATCTTTAAGATTCTCATCCTTAATATATCAAAACTTTCTCATTAACCATGATTTCTAAATTTCCTGTCCTTGTCGCTCAAATTACCGACACCCATCTATTTGCAAACCCCACTCAGGGAAAAATGTATGGAGTTCCCACTGAAACCTCTTTCCTAAAAGTTTTAGAGAAACTGGGACAATTACAACCCCAGCCAGATGTGCTGCTACTAACAGGGGACATTTCTCAAGATGAAACCCCCGAATCATACCAACGTCTAGCATCCTTACTTAGTGCCCTAAATATTCCTACTTACTGGATAGCAGGAAACCATGATTGTTTACCTATTATGGAACAGGTATTAAATTCTGCCCCTATTTCTTCCCAAAAATCTTTTGAAATTGGCGGGTGGTACTTTTTATTACTAAATACTAATGTGCCTGGATGTGTGTATGGTCAAGTTTCCCCAGAAAGTCTCAAATGGTTAGAATCTCAATTAAAAATAATAGGAAACAAACCAGTTTTAATTGCTTTGCATCATCCTCTTGTAAAAATTAACTCAGAATGGATGGATAGAATTCTTTTACATGAACCGGAACCATTATTAAATATAATTAATCGTTATCCACAAGTAAAAATTGTTTTATCTGGTCATGTTCATCAAGAATTTGATACAGAAATAAATGGTATTCGTTATTTAACAACCCCTTCTACTTGTATTCAATTTGAACCTAAAAATCCAGAATTTGTTCTAGATAAAAAGTCACCCGGATTAAGATTACTAAGTCTATATCCTGATGGAAATTACACTACAAAAATTGAAAGAGCTGACTATATTTATGAATTTGATATTACTGCTAGTGGATATTAAAAAAATGCTTTATAAAGGATACTTTAACGAAGTCAAAAGTTAGAAGTTAGAAGTTTTTTTGTAACGAGTATTTTGAGTAAACCTCCAAAAAAAATTATACTTAAAAGGCGGGGTTTTAGACCCAATGATTTTGATAAAATAAACAATTAAGCCTTTGCTGAAAGTAGTTTTTTGCTTTATATAGCTTTAAGCATTTAGCTATCAGCTATCCTCCTGCGGAGGAACTGCGTTATACCATTTCTCAAAAACTTTATCTATTTCAGAGTAGGGGAGTAGGGGAGTGGGGGAAGGTAGGGACGTTTTGCTAACGCAAAGCTCCACTTTATATGTCGGCGACAGCCGTTAACGTTTGCGGAGCATTCCGTCAGGAAAGTTGTGCGCCAGCAAAACGCTGCGCGACATGGAAAGCGGAGCATTCCGGAACGGAAAACGCATTTTTGCCTGTGCAACGTCCGTACAAACAAGAATAATTAATGCAAAAGATTGCTCAAACTAACAAAAAAGTAATTAAACTAAGGTAATTACTTCATAACTGAAGTGTTATTTAAGTATAGCGTTACTTTTAGGAATTGGTATTAACAGCTCAAGTCAAAACCATTGGTTGTAAAGGATTTCAATTTTATCAATGTCCTAACACTTTTTTGTAGTTCTATATATCCCGTAGCGAAACCAAATATGAAAAGATGAAAATAATTCCACACTCATAATACAATTTTTTCCTATTAGCCGTAACCCATCAATTGAGATAATATAAGATAAAAAATAATCAAAAAAACATCATGGTTCAAACAATACCAGCTAGCAAAATAGACCTATATACTTTAGAATAAAATTTTGGTTTAAAACGCGTAGACGACCCAACTTTTTTCCCAGAGTGGCAAGAAAATTTACCGAATTATTAATTATTAATTGTTAATTAAATAATTGTGGTTTAAAGCCTCCCCTTTGAAGGGGAAAAAAAGAAATGATATTTCCCAATCTTNTATTAATTGTTAATTAAATAATTGTGGTTTAAAGCCTCCCCTTTGAAGGGGAAAAAAAGAAATGATATTTCCCAATCTTCAATCAAGAAAGGTTTTAACCAGAGGTAATTATCAATTATCAATTATCAATTATCAATTATTGAACAGGATTGACAGATATGGTAATTCCCATTTATTCAACCCTTCCCTAGGAACAATTTCTCACCTCAAAACCAGAATTATTTTTAACCTTAACTCCACAAGAATATTCTATAACACTCTTACCTTTACCAATATTATTCTCAATCAAATTTCCCTCACCACCTAAACTAGCTTTCATCGTAATTTTACCAGCTACATTATTATTTTCAACTCTCACATTTTCCATAGAATAAGGTTTACTATTCGTATCAGCCATCACAAAAATATTAGATGTTATTTGATTATCAACAATCCTGACATTACGAATATATCGAACCTTATATAAACCAATATAAGCATTACCCCGATTATTCTTAATTATTACTCCATTTACGGTCGTACCTCCACAACATTCCTGAATTAAAATCCCTTCTCCATCTACACTCAAATAATTAGTATTTCCTATCCTATGTCTATAAACCTCGTAATTATTTCCCTCAATTAAAACATTCCATCCAGACCAATCAATACCCCTATTTTCTAAAGTTACTGCTCCTGTAGTCTCCCTTTTCCCTGTGGGGTCTATCCAATACTGTTTATTTTTTTGGTCTTTAATCTGATTATCTTTAATTATCANTCTCCATCTACACTCAAATAATTAGTATTTCCTATCCTATGTCTATAAACCTCGTAATTATTTCCCTCAATTAAAACATTCCATCCAGACCAATCAATACCCCTATTTTCTAAAGTTACTGCTCCTGTAGTCTCCCTTTTCCCTGTGGGGTCTATCCAATACTGTTTATTTTTTTGGTCTTTAATCTGATTATCTTTAATTATCAAACCATCACCAGCAGCCACAATTCCCACTCGCATTGTATGATAAATCCAATTATCTCTAACTACTATTCCCTGACGAAATAATCCTGGTTCCGTTTCTGGAGTTGCTGCTAACTTAAAACCACTTCCTTTGCCACGATTTATAACTATTCCATAGTGATTTGTATAACTGAAATTTACCTCATCATTTTGATAAGTAATAATTGACTTTTTATCTCGTGACTTAACTTTATAGCCAGGTTGATTATAATTATCTGTTATTCGATCGTTGAGGCGATTATTACTAATTAAAACATTGGCATATCCATTAACTATAATATTAGCTGCAAATCGATAACTCAGTCTTTGCCAAGGTTCTTGAAAATCAATATCTGGAACTCCTGGGTCTGGTTCAGCAACATTATTACTCCGAACTCCAAAAATAATAATATTTTGATTTTTGCCATTATCTAAATCAGCTTTAATACTAATAGCAGCACGGTTAATATCAAGATTAATCAGACCGATATTACTATCTGTATCTGGTGCAGTTGTAGAGATATTTTTAAATGCCGTATTATTAGGCGTGCCACTACCAGAAAGTTGAGGTTTATATTTGGGAAATACTAATTTAGTAGGAGGTAAAAAAGAGTTTGATTTAGCATCTTGAACTTTTGGTATTTCACCACGAATAATCACACCATTTTTGAGTTTAATACTATCAGTAAAGTTGTATGTTCCGGCAGGAAAATAGACTACTCCTCCACCGTTTGCTGCCGCAGCATCTCGCGCAGCATTAAAGCGTTTATTAATATTTTTTCCTGGAAAATCTTTGATATTATAGACACAATTCCATTTGATTTGATTTGTCCAAGGATATATATCTTTGCCGTAGTAGGTGGCGATCGCATTATCTGTAATTCCACCACTAAGACTACCGCAAGAATTATTGATTTGAGAAACCATTGGTGAATTATTAGAAGTAGTTACTAGCAATTGGCTTACTGCAAAACTTCCTATAGTAAAGCTGATAAATGCTATAATTCCTAATAAAATTTGCCAATTTTTTTTTTCACGTCGATTAAAGTATTTTAGAAGTAAATAATAATTTCATAACCGTACGAAAAAAACTGTAGAAAATCGTGACAGCTTTTATCTTGATATTGGATTAACCAATATTGGCTGTACGGCACAGCTCACTATTNACGAAAAAAACTGTAGAAAATCGTGACAGCTTTTATCTTGATATTGGATTAACCAATATTGGCTGTACGGCACAGCTCACTATTCCCTCAGTACTAAATGCCTCTGGGAATTTCTTGTCTTATATTTGAAGACTGCCATTAACATCGGCATTAATGACTATACCAGTTTCACTCCTGAATAAACCACGTTTGACTCGTTTTCCCAAATAATTTTCTTGAGCAAAGGGCAATTCTAAGTCAATAGCAGATGTTTTACTGGTGTAACTTTCTTCAGTTTCAATGACTTTAACCCCAGCTAGTTGACATTTATAAGTTATCTGTTGAATTAGCTTAGAGTGCGGTATTTGGGTAAAGTTTTGATTGTTTTTTTTACCGATGTTTGCACCTTGTTTCCAGTTATCATTTTTGCCTATGACTACAGTA
>NZ_LGSU01001457.1 GCF_002260545.1 Hydrocoleum sp. CS-953
CTGCATTGTAATGGTGGGCGTTGCATATTTCCGGGATGAATTAGTGTAGGGAGTGTGGGGAGTGTGGGGGACGTTGTGTCCTTTGTCTTCTGGAATTATTTTTTTAGAGAAAGAGGAAGTAAAAGATGGAATTTACCTTTTGTGCAAAGATTCATCCCTTGTTTCAGCAAAGCCTAATGGTGAAGATATATATTTTTTAATTTCTTCTCACGCTCCCACACTTCCCACACCTCCCACACTCCCCACACCTCCCACACTTCCCACACCTCCCACACTTCCCACACCTCCCACACTCCCCACACTCTCTCTACCATTACTATGCACCACCACCAAATTTTGTACCTCATCACAACGGGAAGCGCTTTCATTAATTGATAATTGATAATTGATAATTGATAATTACCTCTGGTTAAAACCGCACGGGAATTGAAGATAAGGAAATTCAAGAGCACTTTTTTTCCCCTATCCAAGGGGAGGCTTTAAACCAGAATTATTTAATTGTTAATTATTAATTATGGAATACCCCTACTTCCTACTTCTGCAACAAGGGTGATTAACTGTTGAATGAAAATTGTATAAAGTAGTTGCTATTTGTAGAAAAGTGTTGTAGTATTAAACAGGTAATAATTCTAATGAATTAGAGCGGGTGAATGCGACTTGTTGACAGACATATTATTAACCGAACACATAACTTTTGGCGAGTGTGTGATGAGTTAGCCTTTAAGTCAAAAAACTTGTATAATTTGGCTAATTATTACTGTCGTCAACATTTTTTCTGTACTGGTCATAGTCTGGATTTAACTAAACTGTACCACACCACCAAAGATAGNAATTTGGCTAATTATTACTGTCGTCAACATTTTT
Source organism: Hydrocoleum sp. CS-953 (assembly GCF_002260545.1). Lineage (GTDB taxonomy): Bacteria > Cyanobacteriota > Cyanobacteriia > Cyanobacteriales > Microcoleaceae > Trichodesmium. Next base: position 865 of record NZ_LGSU01001457.1, read on the forward strand.
TCTGTACTGGTCATAGTCTGGATTTAACTAAACTGTACCACACCACCAAAGATAGCGATGCCTATAGAGCATTACCAACTAAAGTATCAAAACAAATAATAAAATGCTTGGTTGCCACTTGGCGTGGTTATTTTCAGGCAATCAAAGAATGGTCAAAACATCCCTGTAAGTTTTTAGGTAAACCAAAAATACCAAAGTATAAGGACAAAACCAAAGGTCGAAATGTAGTTATATATTCAAAGGAATCAGTCTATAAAGCAAGTCTAAAAGATGGTATTTGTCACTTATCAATGAGTGAAATTAAAATACCTGTAGTTGTGGATACTGTCATCGAAGTGAGGATAGTACCTGCTACTGCTTGCTATATAATTGAAGTAGTGTATGAAAAAACGAATCAGCAACAAATAAATTCAACATATGTAGCCGGAATTGACTTAGGAATTGACAGATTAGTTGCTCTATCTACAAATAAGCCCGGTGTTAAACCTATGCTGATTAATGGGAAGCCACTAAAAAGCGTCAATCAATTATATAACAAGCGAAAAGCTAAGNAAACCTATGCTGATTAATGGGAAGCCACTAAAAAGCGTCAATCAATTATATAACAAGCGAAAAGCTAAGTACCAAAGTCATCTCAAAGGGAACAGAAAAAGCAGTCGTAAGATTGAAGCATTGAGTTATCATAGAAATCGTTTTGTCGAGAATTATCTGCATAACACCAGCAAGTTAGTTGTTAATTATTTAGTGACTAATAATATTGGTACTGTAGTAATTGGAAAAAATGATAATTGGAAACAGGGTGCAAACATAGGTAAAAAAAACAATCAAAACTTTACCCAAATACCACACTCTAAGCTAATTCAACAGATAACTTATAAATGTCAACTGGTTGGGGTAAAAGTCATTGAAACTGAAGAAAGTTACACCAGTAAAACATCTGCTATTGACNTTCAACAGATAACTTATAAATGTCAACTGGTTGGGGTAAAAGTCATTGAAACTGAAGAAAGTTACACCAGTAAAACATCTGCTATTGACCTAGAAGAACCAATATGCCATGAAAACTATGTAGGTAAACGAGTCAAGCGCGGCTTATTTTTGAGTGCAACAGGTAAAGTGATTAATGCCGATATCAACGGCAGTCTTCAAATTTAAGATAAGAAATTCCCAGAGGCATTTACTGCCGAGGGGATAGTGAGCTGTGCCGAGAGCGCCTGTATTGGTTAATCCAATATCAAGATGAAAGCTGTTACAATTTTCTACAGTTTTTTTCGTACGGTTGGGCTATAACATTTTTTAATCAAATTGATAACTATTCTTATCTCTTCGCTCTTATGGCCATGGTGTTTCATGGAGAGGTAATTCGTAGCTTCAGATCGATGGAATTTTAATGCTTATGAAGTAAAACAAATACTTTATACACAACTTTTCAGTAAAAATACAGAAGAAACTCCACAACTTGACTGAAAATATTCACAAAAACTTTACTTGATTTAGCTGAATCTTGACAAAAACTTTACCCAATATCAAAAATTATTGTTTATGATAGAGGTATGAATATTGACAAGGCTTTTTTATAATCAAGCGATCGCCTAACTATGGTTGATTTGCGATTTAATCTAATAAAGCCACAAGACAATATTTCATCAAACTTTTCTGAATCACCTAAAACATTACTTGAAGAAAAACAACAATGGCTAAGATACACACAAACCAGAAACTCACAGCTACAACTACAGCTTGCCCTACTATCAATACCAATACAAGTAATGCCAAAACAAGCACTATTAAATACGATTTTGAGGTGTCTCCTTATCGAGGAGAATTAACAGAGAAAAACTATTACGGTTCCTTCAGTTGCAATTGCTCGGAATTAACTGGAAAGGGTGTAGAGTTCATCAAAGTGGATAACTTGACTTGAGATTTTTGGGGAGTGACTATGGCAAAACTGATTTATTATNACAAACCAGAAACTCACAGCTACAACTACAGCTTGCCCTACTATCAATACCAATACAAGTAATGCCAAAACAAGCACTATTAAATACGATTTTGAGGTGTCTCCTTATCGAGGAGAATTAACAGAGAAAAACTATTACGGTTCCTTCAGTTGCAATTGCTCGGAATTAACTGGAAAGGGTGTAGAGTTCATCAAAGTGGATAACTTTGACTTGAGATTTTTGGGTATTGACTATGGCAAAACTGATTTATTATTTGCAGAAGCCGTATTTAGGGACGGTGATTTCCTGGGATTAACTGCTAGTGGGGCAGATTTCTCTTTTATCTGTGGATTTTTCGAGTTGTCTGAGGCATCTTTTGCTTACAATATTAACTCCAGTTTTGGGGCAGCAAATGTGACATTCTCTTTAAGGCAAGTTATTGATGATAACTTTGCAACAGTCTTTGCTCCTGAACCTAGTGTTCTGATGAAAGTTTTAGTATGACTTATATCTACAAAAGCTTGAGTAGAAAATCGCAGCCAGAGGTTTCAACCTCTGGCTGAAAAATAACTTACCGAATAATTAATAATTAATAATTATTAATTAAATAATTTTGAAGTATAGCCGAAGTGGATGAGGGCGGGTTTATATAAATCTTAGGGTAAGCATGAAAATTTCCACTAAAACCTACCCCTACTATTGCACCATTTAAGGTGTGTCAGTCTACTAATTATCTAATCCAAAAAATACCTGCAATAGCTACTAAAGATTTGTACTAAACATCAGAAATTATGTTGCCAACTGACTTACTTTCTCATCGTCAAACCGGAGAAACAATTATTCCTCAAAAGCTTAAAATAGATGCTAAAAATTTAAGCATTGCTACAGAAATGATTAATTGTTTTCAAGAAAAATTGGGGAAAACTCAAGGAGAACTAGATAAATGTTTACAAAAAATAGAAGGAGATGACCCTAACTATCGTCTTAAACGAGGATTAGCACATATCCTCAGAGGCAGTTTTTCTACCTTTGAAATTATCAGTCCTCTTGAACCGATAGAATTAAGAAATCGTGTTTTTGCTGTTGCAGCAGAAGTTATTCCTAGTGTCAAATCAACAGAATTAACTTTAGAAAATTTAGCAACTAAATTAAGTCAGGAATTAAACCGAGAAGTTGTACCTGATGAAATTAAAAAAGGTCTCTATGCAGACTTACAAGAAAATCGAATTTTGACTCAATTTGATGCCCCTACACCAGAAGCATTATTACATAGATATAATCTTTCTCAAGTTCAAGGTATTTTTTATAAAGCTAGTCATATAGAATTGAATGCCCATCGCAACGATCCAGGAGAATATAAACTGTTATTTAGGTATGTAAAATTATTTCAATTAATGACTTATATTGAAGGAGATGCTGACCAAGGTTTTACCCTGACAATAGATGGTCCCTATAGTTTATTTAAACCTAGCACTCGTTATGGTTTAGCATTAGCAAAAATGTTGCCTGCATTATTACACGTTACTAAATGGAGTTTACACGCAACTTTACAAAATCGTGACCCCTATAGTGGGGCTTGGAAAACAGGCAGATTTAGTCTTAATTCTGATTGCGATTTAGTTAGTCATTATCCCCCAGGAAAGCCTTATGATAGTATGTTAGAAGCATCATTTGCAGAACGTTGGGCTAAGTTAAAAACTGAGTGGAAATTAGAAAGAGAAGTTGATTTAATTCCCATTCCTGGTAGTGTGATGATTCCTGATTTTCGACTGGTTCATCCTAATGGAGAATCATATTTATTAGAAATAATTGGATATTGGCGACCAGAATATTTAAAAAAGAAATTTGCTCAGGTGCGAAGTGCTGAATGTGATAATTTAATATTGGCTGTTTCTGAACGATTAAATTTAGAAAAAGCGGGTGTAAAAATTAAAGATGTGCCAGTACCTATTGTGTGGTTTAAGGATAAGTTATTACCTAAGTCGGTGTTAGAAATTTTAAATTCTATTTAGTAGATCATAATAGTATTTTGGTTCAGTTAAGGTATCCACTCGATAGATTGGGTAGGCAATGATTATAGGTGATCAGACGAAACAAGGAATCAAGTTATAGGCTCAATCACAGGTTTTCCCCAAGCCTTATAACGGGGTTGTTCCTGTTGGTGAGATAATGCCTGAAAAATTACCATTATTTCTAAATCTGTATCTTTCGTTTCTGGTGGCATTTTCACTTTTAATATCCCATCAGAATCTATATGAGCTTTTAATTGAATACTCTGCACAATTAACCTCCTATTCTTTGGTCTGAAAACCATGGATTTTTTCTGTTAAGCTATCCAGTTCAATTACAGAAATATTTTCTGCTTTGAGTTGAGCTTTTACTTCCTCATTCTCATGTTCTAATTTAATCCAACCTTGCAACTGAGGAATTAAAGCTGACCATTGTATTTGACTCAATTCCCCAACTAAAATAATTTCTGGTCCCTCATCTACCTCTAATTCTTCCTCCATTAACAAATTCATCGCTACGCTAGATAAAATTAAATCTGCATCTTCAGCAGTAATATTGCTGTTATCTACCAAGAGAGTCATCTTACTCCTCTCTGGATGAGTCACCAGACTTTTGATTACTTCTTGTAATTCTAATCCTACCGTTTCTTCTGGTTGCGACCAGTCTGGGAATATAATTAAATTAATTTCCTTGAGATTTAAACATTGTAAAGTTGNAATTCATCGCTACGCTAGATAAAATTAAATCTGCATCTTCAGCAGTAATATTGCTGTTATCTACCAAGAGAGTCATCTTACTCCTCTCTGGATGAGTCACCAGACTTTTGATTACTTCTTGTAATTCTAATCCTACCGTTTCTTCTGGTTGCGACCAGTCTGGGAATATAATTAAATTAATTTCCTTGAGATTTAAACATTGTAAAGTTGCTTTCATTAAAGCAGCACTCATAATATCTGCCATTTTATCCCAAGAGAATTTCTTCACTTGTTCTAAACCAGCAGCAATTAAAGAATTACGCACTTTTGGCTTTTGGACTTCACACAGAGCATCTGTCAAACCATCAACATCTTTAGCATCAACATATATAGCAGCTTCCCCCGCAGCTTCAGGAATAGAAGCATTGGCACAAGTAATCACCGGGCAACCACAGGCCAATGCTTCGGCGACAGGCATTCCAAAACCTTCGTATAAAGAAGGATAAACTAAAGCCACCGCACCTGAATAAGCGACTTTCAATTCCTCATCGCTAAGTATCAGTGAATGTACGATACTACCAGCAGCATATTCTCTGTATTCGTTGGCTAGGGTGACACCGCTCCCTGTACAGACTATTTCAAAACCTTGTTTGCTGTGGAGTTGGGCGAAAGCTCGGAAAAATAAAATCGCGTTTTTATAGTTACCACCAGCACCTACCAAAAGAAAATAAGGTCTGCTGATGCCGTATTTATGTTTAAACGCGCTTATTTCTATTGTTGTAGCTGGAGTAAAAGTGGAGGCAACACCGCAATGAGCTACAGTCACTTCATCTGGTGTAATATCTGGGAAAAACTTAACTAGATCGTGGGCGGTGCTTTCTGATATAGAGATGTAGGAAGAGGCATGACTAATAGCGTGATGTTTTTCTCGCCACATAGGTTCGTTGAAATTTGCCCCCAATACTTCCGGAATCATATCATAAGCCATAAATACTGAAGGTGTTGAGATGGGAGTTGTGTAGTAAGTAGAGATGAATAAATCTGCACCCTCTTCATCGCAGACTTGCTGGAGCATTTGCTTGTCAGCATCGGTGTTGTTGTAGCTGTATGCTGGAACTGTACGATACCGAATGCCTGGTATTTTAGGGGTGGTGTTAACGCGATTAACTACAACTATATGTTTAGCAAACCCACTTGTTGCCCACTCCTCTATTAGCGACTTCCATACTCTGGCAATACCCGTGCTATAAAGCTGGAAAAATACTCCATCTATAATAATTTTGGGAGATAATGAGTAATACTTTTGGATAAAAATTTGTCGGTTACGAGCGTGCAAAGCTAGTTGATCGATTCGCCCATCTCGACCTGTAGTATTTGTCAGATGAAGGATATAGTTTTTTATATCAGGAACAGGTGTAGCTAAATAGCCAGCTAGTTTAGCTCTATGACACAAGTCTACGTCATCCCAGTAACCTAACCCATAGTCTTCAGACCACCCTCCAATTCCTTGCAATAAAGATTTTTTTATGCACAATGCCCAACCTTCCACATATAATTCACCTAGTTCATTTTCTGCGTAACCTGGACCTGCTAAACCTTCTCCTGCTAGTTTGCATAGGTATTCTACAGATGGTTTGAAAATTTCTACGTCATTATTCAAGTGCAGAATATAATCTCCTGTGGCTATCTCAATACCTTGGTTGTTTGCTGCAGCAAATCCCAGATTTTTTTCATTTTGAATAAGTTTTATATCATATTTTTGACAAAACTCTTTTAAAGCTTGCTTTGTTTTTAAACCACTACCATTATCAATAAAAATTATTTCACTTTCTTGAAGATTTCTTATATTGCTTTCCCATAGTTCTAATAGCTCTCCATGATCCCACCAAGGAACAACTACACTAGCATTATATTTTTTATTAAATTTGTTGGCTTTATTGCTATCTTCAGGACGATAAGTACCTACAAAAAGAATCTGATTTGCAAATAACTCTCTAAAAGTTTCGTATGAAACTTCTTTTATAATTAGGTTTCCTAAACGGATATCCTGAGTTTGACCTTGATGTAGTTGATAAAATTGTTGTCCTCCCAAATAAGTCACTGACTCACACAGAACCTGAGCTTGTTTAAGAAGCGAAATAAATTCTTTTTTAGTAAAAAATCGTAAGTGTGTTTGATCAAGAATACCTTCAGTTTGATATGTCCAAGAACCTTCTTCAGCTAAGTTTTTGATTAGTGGTAAGTTGCGAATATTAGGAATACTGGCTATTACTTTTCCTTGAGGCTTTAGAAAGTCACAGTATTCGCTCATCAACTTCCAAGGATCAATAAGATGTTCTAGAATATCTGCAAAGATAATACAATCAAATTCTCCGTTTTCAAATGGAGGATCGAACTTTTCTATATCTGTTTGATAAGCCGCATCAAGATTATATTGTGCGTGATAAACAGCTTCCTCATTTAGCTCTATTCCTACAACAAAACGTCTTTTATCTTGTTGTTTTAAGGCTTGACCTAAAACTCCTGCCCCACAACCGACGTCTAAAATTTTTAGCGCATCTGATGGCACAACTGATACTATTTCTTGACGTAGATGACGATAATATTGTGGTAGTTCATTAAAGGGTGTCATAAACAATTTAACCTTCTGTTTTTGTATAAATCAAAAATTACTGGATCATCTAGTTTAAATAAAATTACAGCAAAACATATAAATTACCTTTAGGCTATCACTATTATTAATCAAGGATATCCAAGCTGATGTATCTACAAAAACTTTCTGGGAATTAATCATCATGCTTTGGTGTACCATACAAATAATAATCGTGTTGGTTTGCTAAATCAGTTATTCCTGTTTCCATCTGACAACTTTCTATAACAGAGAATAATCTATCCCACTCAGCTTTATTTTTTTCTTCTGACAAACCTTCTGTTTTAGAACTCGTAGGTACATCTAGAAATGTAATAATAACTGGGTAATCTTCTGGATAAGAAACAGGTTCACTGGGATGAACCAGACCATCTTTAAAAACACCTTTTATTGACTGCATCATAAAACCACCTAACAATAAATATTAATTATTCCATAATCAATAGCTTTTTCTGAACATGATACAAAATATAACGAATCAGATTGGTCTTTTTCAGAAATAATGAAATTATCTTAAAAATAACTAACTAAATCTCAGAAAATTGATAATATTAATCCTTTGATTTAACCTCCAACCTTACCTGCTCCAAGACCACTTTATAATCCTCCCTGTGATATACTCCCAACACTGAGCTAGCTACAGTGTGAGCTTCTCCTTCCCTTACGAGAATTCGCGTTTTTGAGTAAGCCGATATCCAAGCCTACTTTTTTAATTAATATTGCAGAGTTCCAATCTCTAGGCAAAAATGTTCCACAATTAGAACAAATGTTCCATCTATCGCTTAAATCTTTAGGAACTTTTGCTAAACAATTAGAACAATGCTGAGACGTTCCGGCAGGGTTGACTTTGATGACTTTCTTACCAGCTTTCGCAGCTTTATAAGGAAGTATTTCATTTAAAAATCCACTGATGCCAGCATCAGCAAATGATTTATTTAATCCAGATTTAGAAGACTGATTATTAGGCAAGTAATTACCATTTTCATCTTGTTTCGGCTTATTGCGTCTCATCATATTTGCTACTTTTAAATCCTCTACAAATATGACATCTGCTTTATCTACTAATTTATCTGCTACTTCAAAATGGAACTGTTTACGCTGTCTAGCAATCTTCTGATGTAGTTTAGCTAATTGTTGATTTAATTTTCTCCTAGCCTTAGAACCTTTAGGTCGAGCTTGTTGTTTTTGCTGAAGTTTAACTAACTTTTCTTCAGATTGACGATAAAACTTTGGGGGATTAATCATTGCTCCATCTGAACAAGCTACAAAATATTCTAGTCCTGCATCTATACCTATACTATTTTTTTCTGTTGGTTTAATATCAAGAGTTGGTACATCAGGAACAGACTTATCTTCCAAAGTTAAAGTAACATAATATCCATCAGCTTTTTTAGTAATAGATGCTCTTTTTATCTTAAACCCATCTGGAATTGGTCTATGATAAATAAACTTAATTAATCCTAACTTTGGTAGCTGTATTTTATTACCTTGAATACAATCTGGTTTAACTTCTTGATATGCAAAAGTCCGATAACGGTTTTGACTTTTAAATCTAGGTTTCCCACTTCTTTTGCCGTTAGCATCTCCTTTAATAAATCTCTTAAAAGCTAAGTCAACCCGCTTAACCATCTCTTGTAGAACATGAGCATGAATATCTTGATACCAAGGTCTATCCTTTTTAAGTTGTACTAAACTCCGCTTTTGACCATAATATTCAGGTTGCTCTCTTGGTTCTGGAATACTTGTTATCAAAGGACAAGCATTAATAGGGCAGCGATTATTTTGCCACCAATCAAACCTATCTGCTAACAAATAATTATACTGATATCGCAACATATCTAACCATTTGGACATTCGTTGCTTTTGTTGATTATTTGGCAAAAGTTTGTATTGGTAGGCCAGTAACATTTGTGGCTTTTCTATTGTTATTATAGTATAGTTATAGCATAACAATATATAATGTGCAACCATGCAACAAATAAATTTTAGATTGGCCGACAGAGAACGGGAACACTTAGAAAAATATTGTGAATTAACAGAACGTAGTATTGGCGATGTTTTGAGACAATGTGTTAGGAATTTGTACATCAAAGGGGCATTGAACCCTCTTGATGTACCCGTCATTCTTCCCGACGCTGACGCTAGCTTTCAGCGTGGGGCTGCTGACGATTGAAGCTCAACCCCAAACCACGAAACCTATTCCGGGTGCAGAAGAGGTTAAAACTTTAAGCTGGATTCAAACTAAACCTATAGGAAATGTTCAGAAAGTAAATGAAATTCTCAACAGCCAAAGAAATATCCACAGAGGAGAAGCAGAAGCAATTATTCTGGCCTTAGAACTTAATGCAGATATTTTGCTAATGGACGAACGAAAGGGAAGAGCATTAGCAGTTTCTTATAACTTAAAGGTAATAGGTTTATTAGGAGTTTTGCTGGAAGCAAAAAATTAAGGCCAAATTACTGCAGTTAAACCTCTCACAGACAGACTCATCCAAGAAGCAAAATTTCGCATAAATAATCAACTTTATCAAAGCTTTTTACGGCTTGCTGGAGAAGAAAAACTCTTAATTTTAAGATATTAAGAAAGACGGAATAAATATTGAAGAAAAAAATGGAAAAATAGCTTTCTAGAATGAATTTAGAGAAGCACTTTTTATAATCTTCATATCAAGCTGATAATTGAATGCTGAGGGGTAAATACTTACTTCACAACTTCGTTACTTTCTCTCAATTTACTAATCTCTGAAGTGCCACTCTCTTTCAACAAACTTTCAATATTTTTTGCCATCCTAGTTTGCTGCTCTAACTGCTTTGTTGAAGAGAATAAATCACCTAGTCCATTAATAATTTGTTTCAAACTTTTCCTAAATCTTTCATCCCCTGTTATATCATCTAAATCTGATGTCATTTTCTGCACATTTTCAAATGTTGCTCTGGCTGAATCTAATGTTTGCTGCAACATAATTATGTTTGTCTGACTATTTAGATCGGTAGAAATATCTCGTAAATTCGCAGAAGTTTCTACTGCATTTGCTGATAATATTTCTAAGTTACTAATAAATTCTCCTCTTTCTACTTGACTAATAATCGGACTTAAACTTTCCATTAGCACTGCTAATTCTTGAGTAGTTTTTTCGATATTATCTAAAGTGGCAACTAGAGTCGAACGATTTGTATTAACAATTGCATTAATCTGGTCTACTGTTAAACTAAATTTATTTGCTACTTCCTCTACAGAATTTGCTGAAGCGACTGCAGCAGAAGAAACTTTTTCTGTAGATTCTTTCATGGTTTGAGTCACAGTAGCTATTTGATTAGAAATATCATCTACTTCTCTATTTACAGTTTGAGTCAAACTATCTAAGTCTCTCTCTACTGTATTAGTTAAACTTCCAATTTCTCCTTCTAATGNTGTTAAACTAAATTTATTTGCTACTTCCTCTACAGAATTTGCTGAAGCGACTGCAGCAGAAGAAACTTTTTCTGTAGATTCTTTCATGGTTTGAGTCACAGTAGCTATTTGATTAGAAATATCATCTACTTCTCTATTTACAGTTTGAGTCAAACTATCTAAGTCTCTCTCTACTGTATTAGTTAAACTTCCAATTTCTCCTTCTAATGTTTGAGTCAAACTTCCAATTTCTCCTTCTAATGTTTGAGTCAAACCTCCAATTTCTGTTTGGATAATTCCCGTTATATTATCTACATCTTCTCTTAAAAATTGACTTAAACCTTCCATTTCTCTTTTAATAGTTTCTGATAAATCCGAGAGTTGTTTTGCTAACTTAGAAGCTTCAGCAGAAGCATTAGCTGTATTTTCAGCAATTATCTTCACATTATTAAATAATTCTGGGTCACTGTAGAGGTCAATTAAACGTATTCCTGCTCTTAATAATTGCTGCATTTCTATTCCTGCCTCTCCCTGTAAACGGTCATTATTACAGATAATTATTTGAGGACAATTAGATGATAAGGCATTAGCAGAAATTTCTGATTCTGGTATTCTACCTCTCGGAATAATGTCTATTTGGGCAGTACCAATAAATGAGGATATATTACCTTGAATAAATACATCACGAGGAATAATTAAATCTTCTGGCTTAATTTCTAGAGTAATATCTACTCCATTTGGCCCTGGTTTGATTTCTACTACTTGTCCAACATTAATACCTCTATACCTAACTGATGTGCCTAACTCAATACCAGATGCACTTTCAAATTCAACTATGAATTTATAACTACGTTTGCCTAATTCTACTCCTCTTAGCCAAAGTATTAAGGCCCCAAACAAACCTATTCCTAATAAAGTTAATAAACCTACTGAACCTTCTCTAGTTGTTCGCGATCGCATAATTTCCCCAAAAATATGATATTAAAACGTAAAAATTTTACTTTATAATCAATAAATATATGGTAAAATAACTATATTTTTTTCTATTTATCTCAATGTGGCAATCTTGACATTGGAGGGTTGCTGAAAATCCTTATTACAAAAACACCTTTTAACTTCTTTTGACTTCTGACTTCTGACTTCTGACTTCTGTAAGTCGCCAATCTGATGGCTCCCCTATCTGACCTAGTTATCCCGGTGACAAACATAATTTCTGACTTCTAAATTCTGACTTACAGCGCTTTTCAGATGGATAAACCACCTTATTTTGATAAAGAAATACGATTCTGTCTGCTGTGGGACGAAATTCTAAATTCTAAATTCTGACTTAATTAACCTGCTACCTGGATTGGCCCATCTACACTACCCGTAAAAAATTGTTGTACCAGAGGATTATCCACAGTATNAAACATAATTTCTGACTTCTAAATTCTGACTTACAGCGCTTTTCAGATGGATAAACCACCTTATTTTGATAAAGAAATACGATTCTGTCTGCTGTGGGACGAAATTCTAAATTCTAAATTCTGACTTAATTAACCTGCTACCTGGATTGGCCCATCTACACTACCCGTAAAAAATTGTTGTACCAGAGGATTATCCACAGTATCAATTTCATCTGCATTACCTTCCCACTGAACTTTACCCTGGTAAAGAAATACAATTCTGTCCGCTGTGCGACGAATGGTACTATGTTGATGAGTCACCATAACATAAGTGCTACAGCCACCATCCACATATTGTATGTGACGGACTAGATCCTCAATTACAGTAGAAGCGATGGGGTCTAGGCCAGCCGTAGGTTCATCATATAATAATAAATCTGGATCGTTATGGGTACTTTCCGGATTAGTAATAATCGCTCTAGCAAAACTAACCCGTTTACGCATCCCACCAGATAACTCTGCTGGATAGCGATCGCCAATCTTACCCAAACCTACCATTTCCAACTTCTGGTTCACCAACTCCTGAATCTGGGAACGTAATAACTTAGAATGTTGATATAAAAGAAAACCGACATTTTCTTCTACTGTCAAAGAGTCAAACAGAGCTGCATTTTGAAATACCATACCAATAGTAATTGGATCTTTTAAGTCATCCATCCATCTAACTCTTTGCTTTCCCTGCACATAAACTTCCCCACCATCAGGAGTCAATAAACCAGCAATAATTCTGAGAACTGTAGATTTACCAGTTCCCGACGGACCAATAATAGCTAATGCCTCTCCACGATAAATTGTTAAGTCTGCCTCATCTAAGACAACATTTTGCCCGAATGACTTACTAACTCCTTTGAGTTCAATTAAAGGTTCATTGTTCATAGATTAGAGATGGACTTTTTTCCCAATATATTATATAGCACTAGGTAAATAGGGTTTGCTGAAAAAGTCTTTTTGTTGAGGTAGGGAGTATTAAGAGTCAGGAGGAACGGGGAGATGGGGAGTAGGGGAGATGGGGAGTAGGGG
>NZ_LGSU01001458.1 GCF_002260545.1 Hydrocoleum sp. CS-953
GGTGTATTAGATATCTCCCACTCATCTAATCATCAAATCAATTATCACCCATTTTTTATCAATTACTTCTCCACCAGAACCTATTTTCTGGAGATACACTTAGGGCTTCTATAATATAAACACAACTTTTATACCCTTATTCCCTGATTAAGTCAATCTCCTAATCAAATATTACATTTTTAATTTTGTTAAAGCTGTAATCCACTAATGACATTTGACTTTTTACTTGCGCGAAAGACTATTATCAAAAAAAACTGGGCCTCACAACCCCACCTTTTAAGGCGAAATTTTTCAATGGAAAATTGCTCAAACCCCCGTGAAAAAATAACTTTTGTCTATTTACTTATAGCACCTTAAAAATGGATTGTGTTAAAATATTAAGTATTGAAACAGGGTGTTAAGAAAGAAAAAATATGAGATTGAGGCACTATTTAGATAAATTACATCAAAAAACTCTTTGGTACTCCAAGCCTATTGAATGCTTTAAGATTTCAATTTGCTTACTTATTGATTATCTAAAATTTTGGGATTTCTAGTTTCTTGTCAATATTCTCGGCGATCGCCTTTCCCTCAACTCATACCTTAATTCACTAACACCGAATAACACCAGGACTTACGCAAGCTCCTAGATAGTAAGCTATCTGTAGAGGGCGAATGGCATTCGCCCCTACTACATATGGTTGTTTTGCGTAAGTCCTGAACACCAATATATAACACACACAAATATAAACCTTACTTTTATGTTATCTCCTATCTCGGATAATTCCTTAGACATAATAATTAAGTCAGCGATCGTCAAGAATCCATTAGTGGTTTCTCCAGAGCAAAAAGTCAGTGAGGCGATCGCTCAGATGGGCAATGCAGATTCATTATGTAGCACTACTCAAGCTGACAATGATCATACGGATAGTCTGCACAAGCAAGCACGAACTAGCTGTGTAGTAGTAATAGAAGAAGCGAAAGTAGTAGGTATTCTAACCGAGCGTGATATAGTGCGTTTGAGTATTGAGCAACCTAACCTCAATACCTTGCTTATCAGAGAGGTAATGACTTCTCCTGTTTTGACTGTGAGAAAGTCTGAGCTTTCTAACTTATTTTCAATAATCAACTTCATCCAGGAACAACATATTCGCCACCTACCTGTCGTTGATGACCAAAACCAGTTGGTGGGAATATTAACCCATAGCAGTTTGCGCCAATGCTCCCAACCCTTTGAACTGATGCAAATACGGCTTGTTGCAGAAGTAATGACCGATAAAGTAATCTCTGGCAGACCAGACTGCTCCCTGTTAGATATCGCCCAGAAGATGTTTAACCACAAAGTTAGTTCTGTGATCGTCGTAGAATCTAATAATCATCAAACTTCTGCACTCTCTACTGATGCAAATTTTCTAACCCCTCTGGGCATAATAACCGAGGGAGATATCGTCCAATTTCAAGCAATGGGCTTGCGGTTGGCAGATTACAGGGTGGAAATAGTGATGAGTACCCCTGTGTTTGCAGTTCAGCCAGAGGAATCACTGTTGTCAGTACACCAGTTGATGGAACAAAAAAGCATCAATCAGGTGATAGTGACAGGGAAGCAGAGTCAGCTACTGGGGCTTGTGACTCAAAGCAGCTTGCTAAAAGCTATCAACCCTGTAGAAATTTATAAGTTAGCAGAAGTTTTACAATCTAAGGTAGTGAGCTTGGAAGCAGAAAAAGTAGCTTTACTAGAAAGTCGAGCTAGTGAGCTAGAGACAGAAGTCAAAAGCTTAAAAAGTGAACTCCAACAAGAATTTGTTCACCGCCAGAAAGTTGAAGATCGACTACAGGCAAGGGATAGTCTCTTATTAAATATCAACCAGAATATATTCCCTAAGAAGAGTATCTTAGCAAAAATCCAGGCCAAACTTCAAAGTGCCAAAGCAAAATATAAGAGCGGTAATGACCAGATAGAAGTTGTGGTAGTTGAAGATAATGCTGATGATGTTGATACGATCAAGCAGTTTTTAAGCAAGGCTGGGTCTTTCAATGTTGTATCTTTTGAGCGCTTAGAGACTGCTCTTATCCACCTCCACAACTATAAGCTAGATGTTGTTATCCTCGATCTACACCTACCAGATAGTCAAGGTTTAGCTACTCTACAAGCTGTTGAACTTGCTGTACCTACAGTGCCAATTATTGTCTTAACTAACCTAAATAGTCATAATCTTGNAGGCTGGGTCTTTCAATGTTGTATCTTTTGAGCGCTTAGAGACTGCTCTTATCCACCTCCACAACTATAAGCTAGATGTTGTTATCCTCGATCTACACCTACCAGATAGTCAAGGTTTAGCTACTCTACAAGCTGTTGAACTTGCTGTACCTACAGTGCCAATTATTGTCTTAACTAACCTAAATAGTCATAATCTTGCTGTAGCTGCTATGGCTCAAGGCGCCCAAGATTATTTAGTCAAAGGTCAAATTTCTCAGGATAATTTAGTACGCTCAATTAACTATGCTATTTACCAGAGAAAATTGCTGCAACAATTGCAGGGGTTATTTGATAATGCTAAAAACTTAATTCATAGGGTTCAAATAGAAGATGGTAAGTTTGAATATGTTAACAAATATTGGCAAGAAACTTTGGGTTATTCCTCAACAGAAGTTGCCAGCCTAACAATCTTCGATATTCTGCATCCAAGTTGCTACAAACCTTGGCTAAATTTGATTAATAAAATACAAAAAGGAACTGCTCAAACTGAAGCTGAAACTGATAGTATTGAGTTGAGATTTATTAGCAAAGACCAAAAGGAAATTATTGTTGAAGGCAGCATCACTGTTGAACCAAGTAATTATCCCAAAATAAGTCGCGGTATATTCCGGGATATTACAGCAAACAAAGCGATAGAGTCTGAGCGTCGCCAACTAACTCAAGAACTCTCAAACTTTAAAGAAGCCCTCGATCAATCGGCGATCGTCGTAATTACAAATGCCAAAGGTATTATTACTTATACTAATGACAAATTTTGTGAAATCTCTGGCTATTCCCGATCGGAATTAGTTGGTAAAACCCATAAAGTTGTTAATTCAGGTTTCCATTCTGTTAGCTTTTTCCAGAATTTATGGCAAACTATTAGAAAAGGTAAAGTCTGGCAAGGTGAAATTTGTAACCGAGCTAAAAAAGGGCATTTATATTGGGTTTATAGTACGATCGTCCCCTTTTTAAATGACCAGGGCAAACCCTATCAATACTTAGCCATCCGCTTTAATATTACCGAACAAAAACAAGCAGAAGTCGAAATAGCTCAACAACTCGCAAGTATTGAAGCTGCAGTGGATGGAATAGCGATTATCAAGAATGGTTTTTACCAATATGTGAACCCTTCTTATGTTGAGATGTTTGGCTATGAAACTCAAGGAGAATTGGTGGGCAAAAGCTGGAAAATAATCCATTCTGCTGAGGAGTTAGAAAAGTACGATCAAGAATTTTTTCGACTATTAAAACAAGATCGTTCTTCCCACTTAGAAAGATTTGATGAAGGATTTTTTCAACTATTAGAACAAAATCTTTCTTGGCAGGGAGAAATAACTGCCTTTCGCAAAGATGGTAGTATCTTGACTGAACAAATTTCCTTGACCCTCTTAGAAAACGATCTGATAATTTGTGTTTGCCAAGATGTCACAGAACGCCAACAAGCAGAATTAGCTTTGCAGCGATATAGCCGGGAAGTTGAAGACCTCTACAATAATGCTCCCTGTGGCTATCACTCCCTAAATGGAGAAGGAATCTATGTACGGATCAATGACACGGAACTAAAATGGTTGGGTTATACTCGCGCAGAAGTTTTAGGTAAAAAAAAATTAACCGATTTCCTCACTCCAGAAAGTCAAGAAGTTTTTTGGGAAAACTTTAACCAGTTTAAGACACAAAGCTCCTTCGAAGGGCTAGAATATCAGATAATTACAGGAGATGGATCGATTCGCTGGTTTAGTGTAAATTCCATCGCGATTAAAGATGATGCTGGGAACTTGATAATGACCCGCTCTACTATGTTTGACATTACTCTTAGCAAAGCTGCTGAAGCAAAACTACAACGCACCAATGCCAAACTAGCCCATGCCACCAAACTCAAAGATGAATTTTTAGCGAACATGAGCCATGAACTCCGTACTCCTCTCAATGCTATCTTGGGCATGAGCGAAACCCTTCAAGAACAAGTCTATGGAGAGGCAAATGAGCGCCAACAAGATGCCCTGAGAATTATTTCTAAAAGTGGAAACCACCTCTTGCAACTAATTAATGACATTCTTGACCTGTCTAAGATTGAGTCGAATCAAGTAACACTGAATTGTGAGCCGACCAAGATCAAGAAAGTTTGCCAGGATAGTCTGGTTTTCATCAAACAGCAAGCTTTCAAAAAACACATTCAAACCCACCTGCAAATCCCCTCCTCCTTGCCTGAATTGATCGTTGACGAACGCCGGATATGTCAGGTGTTGATTAACTTACTCAATAATGCTGTGAAATTTACGCCAGAGGAAGGCTCCATTNACACTGAATTGTGAGCCGACCAAGATCAAGAAAGTTTGCCAGGATAGTCTGGTTTTCATCAAACAGCAAGCTTTCAAAAAACACATTCAAACCCACCTGCAAATCCCCTCCTCCTTGCCTGAATTGATCGTTGACGAACGCCGGATATGTCAGGTGTTGATTAACTTACTCAATAATGCTGTGAAATTTACGCCAGAGGAAGGCTCCATTACCCTGCAAGTTACTGTAGAAACAGAAGCTAATCAAGAAAATTTGTCTGGCACTGAAGCATCTGCCAACAACAGTCAAACATGGATCAGATTTTCTGTCATTGATACCGGAATTGGCATTAGTCAGGAAAATATAGAGAAGTTGTTTCAACCCTTTATTCAGGTCGATAGTGCTTTAAACCGCCAATATTCAGGGACGGGTTTAGGTCTGTCTCTGGTGAAAAAGATTATAGAGTTGCATGGGGGCAAGACAGGAGTGACAAGTAAAGAAGGGGAGGGCAGTCAATTTTGGTTTGATCTACCCTGTGATAATTTAGTGTTTAAGTCTACTTCCAACTTACCTAGAAATTCTTTTGTTTATACTCAAGAAAATTCTAATTCACCTTTTACCCCTTGTCGCATCTTGTTAGCAGAGGATAATTTGTCGAATATCAAAACAATTTCTGGCTATCTGACAGTCAAGGGATATGAGGTGATAACTGCCTATGATGGACAAGAAGCGATTAATATGGCAAAGTCTGAACATCCAGATTTAATCTTGATGGATATTCAAATGCCAAAATTAGATGGTTTAGAAGCTATGAAGCTAATTCGTCAGGATTCGGCGATCAAAGATATCCCTATTATTGCTCTGACGGCTTTAGCAATGCAAGGCGATCGAAACAAGTGTCTAGATGCAGGGGCTACGGATTATCTTAGTAAACCTATGAGTTTGAGACAACTGACAACGATGATTGAAAAAATAGTCTTTAACCCAACCGAGGATGGGTGAATATTTGGGGTGATTGGGTGATGGGGTGATGGGGTGAGGGGGTGATGGGGTGATTGGGTGTTTGGGGGATATAGCAATCTTATGTGAGTTGTAAGATTTTGGTGGCAGTAGGGACGTTTTGCTAACGCAANGTGATGGGGTGATGGGGTGATGGGGTGATTGGGTGATTGGGTGATATAGCAATCTTATGTGAGTTGTAAGATTTTGGTGGCAGTAGGGACGTTTTGCTAACGCAAAGCTCCGCTTTATATGTCGCGCAGCGTTAACGTTTGCGGAGCATTCCGGAACGGAAAACGCATTTTTGCCGGTGCAACGTCCCTACAGGAGTCAGAATTTTTAAGGTTTTCAGCTAAAACTAACTACCATAAAAATTCTCACATCTCATTCCTGATTGCTATATCTATTAGACATCTCCAAAAATTCAAAATAGAATCAATTATTATCCATAATTTATCAATTACTGCCCCCTGTTCCCTGTTCCCTGTTCCCTGTTCCCTCTTTTCTGTAGATATCTATTGAAGTCACCATACTAATCCTAAATGATTTAAAGATTCATCCCTTGGTTCAGCAATACCATAAATCTTTCAATAATTATAAACATTAATAAATACTATGATTAAACAAACCTTTCAACTTGTCCGAAACTTTTCGATAGTTAGCTTCAGTGCATTTATTCTAGCCATTACTCTACTTGCAGTTTTGTATCGTCAACAAGTAGTAAATAATCTGCTGACCTTAACGGAAAAGAAAAATGTCATACTAACACAGTTTTTGGCCAATACAATATGGCAAGAATACGAGACTTTTTTGTCCTCTACCCAGACTTTGAGTGATGAAGCACTGGCAGCACATTCTAAAACTCGTCAGATCAAAGAAATTGTTACCCAAAAAGTAGAAGGCTTATCCGTTCTCAAAGTTAAAATTTATGACTTACAGGGACGTACTGTGTTTTCTACTAACTTTTCAGAAATAGGACAAGATAAAAGCAAATATGATGGCTTTTTATTGGCTAAGTCTGGTGAAGTTGTCAGTCAATTGCGGCATAGACATACCTTCACAGCATTAAACACTACTCTAGAACATCGCCACCTCCTTTCCAGCTACATTCCAATGTATGTCAAGGGCAACAAAAAAGATATTATTGGGGTATTTGAGCTTTACACTGACATTACTCCCTTGTTGCAAGAAATTAACCAAACCCAGAAAAATCTTTTCCTGGGTAGTCTGGCGATCCTGACAATAGTTTATGTTATCCTCTTGGTCTTTGTTAAAAAAGCAGATCGTTTGCTCAAAATACAGTATCAACAGTTAGAAGCATCTGAGGTTAGCTACCGAACTCAAGCCAAGGAGTTAAAGGAAGTGTTAGATCAACTGCAACAAGCTCAAGTCAAATTAGTAAATATAAAGGAACGCTTGGAATTAGCCACCAGTTCTGCTAAAATAGGGGTTTGGGACTGGGATATTCCTGACGATCGGCTAAATTGGGATGATTATATGTGTGAACTTTACGGCACAGAAGCATCCAGCTTGACAAATACATTGAAACAGTGGGAACAGACCTTACATCCAGAGGACGCTCCCCAGGCAAAGGAATTACTCTACCAGTCTCTCCAAGGAAAAAAGAGTTTTCACACTGTTTTCCGAATAATTATTCCAAATGGATCGATTCGCTGGATCGAAGCTCATGCGATTATACAAAAAAACGATCGCGGTGAAGCCCAACGGATGGTTGGTGTGAATATTGATGTAAGCAATCAAAAGCTAGCTGAAGCAGAATTACAACGCACTAATACCGAGTTAGCCCGTGCCACCAGGCTTAAAAATCAATTTCTAGCGACAATTAGCCACGAACTCCGAACTCCTCTAAATGCTATCTTGGGCACAAGTGAAACACTTTTAGCAAAATTATATGGAGAAATCAGTGAGGTGCAAAAAGATGCTATAAAGGTTATTGACCGGAACGGAACTCACCTGTTGCAACTAATTAATGACATTATAGACTTGACCAGGATTGAGTCGGGTAAAATGGAACTGCAGCGCCAACAAACCAAAATCAATGATCTTTGTGAAAAATAGCCTGGTTTTAGTTAGGCAGCAGACTTTCAATAAACAAATTCAAATCCATCTGCAAATCACCCCTACNAGGTGCAAAAAGATGCTATAAAGGTTATTGACCGGAACGGAACTCACCTGTTGCAACTAATTAATGACATTATAGACTTGACCAGGATTGAGTCGGGTAAAATGGAACTGCAGCGCCAACAAACCAAAATCAATGATCTTTGTGAAAATAGCCTGGTTTTAGTTAGGCAGCAGACTTTCAATAAACAAATTCAAATCCATCTGCAAATCACCCCTACCTTACCTGACCTGATTATTGATAAACAACGAATTACTAAAGTTTTAATTAACTTACTCAACAATGCCATTAAATTTACCCCGGAGAAAGGCTCTGTCACCTTAAAAGTTACCTCAAAACCAGAGGCTTTTCAATTAAATTCTGCTAATACAGAATCATCCCCCAACAGCACTCAGACATGGATCAGATTTTCTGTTATTGATACCGGAATTGGCATTAGTCAGGAAAATATAGGGAAGTTGTTTCAATCCTTTGTTCAGCTCGATAGTGCTTTAAACCGTAAATATTCAGGTACGGGTTTGGGTCTGTGTTTAGTCAAACAAATTGTGGAATTACATGGGGGAAAGGTCGGAGTGATAAGTGAAGAATGGGTGGGCAGTCACTTTTGGTTCGATCTACCCTGTGATGATTTACTGCTCCGGTCATCTACTCCTACATTACCAATAGATTCTGTTGATCCTCCTGCCCAAGTAACTTCCGAGGCACCCATTGTCCCTTTCTGTATCTTGCTAGCAGAGGATAGTTTGCCCAATATTAAAACAATTTCTGGCTATCTGAAAATCAAGGGATACAGGGTTCTAATTGCCCAGGATGGAGAAAAAGCGGTTAATATAGCAAAATCTGAACATCCAGACTTAATCTTGATGGATATTCAGATGCCAAAAGTAGATGGTTTAGAAGCTATGAAGCTAATTCGTCAGGATTCAGCTTTGAAAGATACTCCCATTATTGCTCTCACGGGTTTGGCCATGGATGGCGATCGAGAAAAATGTTTAGCTGCAGGGGCTACAGATTATTTCACTAAGCCTGTGAGGTTGAAGCAACTAGCAATTATAGTTGAAGAAAATTTGAGGGTTGCTAAACAAAGCTCTGAAAGCTATCAAATCTAAATTTAGCCAAATATAAAATGCTTTTCAGTAGACCACAGTAGGGACGTTGCATAACAAAAATGGGAACGTCTCTACTATTGTTAGGGCACATGATATAAAGCCCGACTAGGAGCTTTAATTAGGACTTGCTGATTAAAGATCAAAGCATTGACAGATAAAGGTTTCAGCAATTTTAGTTCTGAAATACCTTGGTTTTCAGCTCTCGATGCTCAAAAACAAGCGCATTTATGGCGCATAGTTAAGCAAAAAAATTACTCTCCTACTCCTCCGCTCCTCTACTCCTTAAAAAAGACTTTTTCAGTAAACCCTAATTATAACTATTCAACCGAACATGATATTATTTATGGGGATGTAGTTCATCAAGTTGAAAAGCGCTGTAAAGCACAATCATAGCCAAAATCATCAAGGCTAAAATTTGCCAACATTATATTATATCATATCCGCTGGTATCGTTTGTGCAAAAGTTGAGGAAATATTTACCTTATGTAAGGTTTTTCCTTTTATTCTTCCTTCTTTATTCTTGCTTTTTCCTTCTTCCTTACCTTCTATACACAATACCGACGCTAGCGGACATGATATAATTCAATATTAGTTTAGATCGAGTTTGGATAGTTATTTACTGTCAAATGACATTCAGCCGCTCTAGCACCTACTACCTAAAACAGAAGAAAAAAATATCCGAAGTTAGTTTACCTATTTTAACGGTTGCTTGAATCACAAAATCGGGATTTCAACCAGGATTTTTAACAAGGAAAATAATTTAATGAAAAATAGTATTTCAATTCTTGTAGTGGATGATGAACCTGAAAATTTTGATGTGATTGAAGGCTTATTCCTAAATCAAGACTACGAGTTAAGTTATGCACCGAGTGGTCAAGACGCTCTTGAGTCTCTAGGCAATTTTTTTCACCCCGATATAATTTTGCTAGATGTGATGATGCCCGGTATAGATGGTATAGAAGTCTGTCGCCAGATTAAAGCAATGCCAGAATGGCAGGCTGTACCCATAATTATGATTACTGCTTTAACTTCTAAAGAAGACTTGGCTCACTGTCTAGCTGCTGGTGCTGATGACTTTATCAGTAAACCTGTTAATAGTCTTGAATTGCGTGCTAGGGTTCATTCTATGGTGCGGATCAAACAACAATACGACCAGATTCAAAACTGGTCTAAACTACAGCAAAGCACTATCGAATTGTTAGAGAGTAGTTTGACTGAGTTGCGCGGAAATCTTGCTGGCAGTTTATCCCATGAGTTGAATACTCCTTTAAATGGTATTTTGTCTAGTTTTCTTTTGCTTGATAGTTATCTTGATGAAATGGATGCTGAAGAGATTCAAGAGATTATCAATATTGGCACAACATCGGCAAAACGCTTAGAAAAGGTGACTCAAAAATTCCTAACTTATCTTTACTTGGAGTTAAAAACTGACAAATTCCTAAATGATCGGACTCCAGATATGGATATTCAGGGGGCTGAAACCGAAACATCCTTGATTTCAGATATTGCAACTGACAAAGCTAAAGCTTTTGAGCGTTCCAATGATCTGACTCTGGAAATTCAAGATGCTACGATTAGGTTTACTTCTCAGCATCTTCAGTGGTTAATTGATGAGTTGTTAGACAATGCTTTTAAGTTTTCTGAGCCTCAAACTCCTGTAAAAATCTCTGGTCAAGTTATAGATGAGGTATTTCAACTCAGTATTAGTGACTCTGGACGGGGAATGACTCAAGAGCAAATTGATAAAATAGGGGCATTTATGCAATTTGAACGTTATTACTATGAACAGCAGGGTGTTGGTTTAGGATTGAAGATTGCTCAGAAGATCGTTAATTTGTATGAGGGAAAAATCTTGATTTCCAGTACCTACCAACAAGAAACCATTGTTCAGATTGAGTTACCCGTGGCTCATGGGGTAATATCAAATCCCCTTGCTACGGTTCCCGAGAAATTGTAGTGTTATAAGAAACCGGGTTTATAGGAGATAGATGTTAGTATAGTGAGCATTTCAGATCAACCCGGTTTCTCTGCTTTTTGACACCGATACTACCGGATTTGATGAACCAGGTGTTAAGCGCCAATTATCTGTTGTGATATTTATTCTTTTCTATAAATTTTAAAACTTTTATACTCTTATTCTTTGATTAAGTCAATCTCCTGACAAAATATTGCATCTTTGATTTTGTTAAATCCGAATTTAACCTAAAATTATTAATCATTTACAGGCATCCTATTAATATAATGGTACAATTTATTTTTTAGTTAAATTTCTAATTAGGTAATAATGCGAACTAATTATTGTGGACAAGTAAATGGCGATCGTATTGGAGAAACTGTGAATCTCTGTGGATGGGTAGACCGCCGTCGGGATCATGGGGGGGTGATTTTTTTAGATTTGCGCGATCGCTCTGGGATTGTTCAAATTGTTAGCGATCCAGAGCGTACTCCAGACTCCTATCAAATAGCAGGGGATATTCGGAATGAATATGTTGTACAAATTACAGGTCGTGTCAGTCGTCGTCCTGAAGAGTCTCTTAACCCTAAACTTCCTACTGGGGAAATAGAAATTTATGCAGATGATATTCGACTATTGAATGGTTTGGGTAAACAACTGCCATTTCAAATTTCCACTGNTCCAGAGCGTACTCCAGACTCCTATCAAATAGCAGGGGATATTCGGAATGAATATGTTGTACAAATTACAGGTCGTGTCAGTCGTCGTCCTGAAGAGTCTCTTAACCCTAAACTTCCTACTGGGGAAATAGAAATTTATGCAGATGATATTCGACTATTGAATGGTTTGGGTAAACAACTGCCATTTCAAATTTCCACTGCTGAAACAGAAGCAGTAAGGGAAGAGTTGCGGCTCAAATATCGGTATTTAGATTTGAGAAGGGAACGGATGACTCGCAACCTGCAATTACGCCATGAAGTTGTTAAAGCAATGCGCCGTTTTCTGGAAGATGAAGAAAACTTTATCGAAGTCGAAACTCCTATTCTCACTCGCTCTACTCCAGAAGGGGCGAGAGATTATCTGGTTCCTAGTCGCGTTAATGCTGGCGAGTGGTTTGCTTTACCCCAGTCTCCCCAACTTTTCAAACAAATGTTGATGGTTTCTGGTTTTGATCGTTATTATCAAATCGCCCGTTGTTTCCGGGATGAAGATTTACGAGCAGATAGACAACCGGAGTTTACTCAGTTAGATATGGAAATGAGTTTCATGTCTCAGGAGGAAATTCTGCAATTAAATGAGCAGTTGGTGGCATACATTTTTCAGAAAGTCAAGGGTGTAGATTTACCTTTACCATTCCCTCGACTGACTTATGCGGAGGCGATGGAACGTTATGGTAGTGATAAACCAGATATTCGGTTTGGTTTAGAATTGGTGGATGTCTCCGACTTGGTGAAAGATTCTGGTTTCAAAGTATTTTCGGGAGCGGTTGCTGCGGGTGGGATAGTGAAAGTGCTACCTATTCCTGGAGGTAACGATGCTATTTCCAATGTTAGAATTAAACCTGGTGGCGACTTGTTTAAAGAAGCGAGTGAAGTCGGAGCAAAGGGTTTGGCTTACATTCGCGTCAAAGAAAAAGGCAAGATAGATACTATTGGAGCTATCAAAGACAACCTCACGGACGAACAAAAACAGGAATTGCTCAAACGTACCAATGCTCAACCAGGTCATTTGTTGTTATTCGCTGCGGATGACACAAATACTGTCAACAAAACTTTAGACCGTCTGCGGTTAGTTGTGGGCGAACAATTGGGATTAATTGACAAGGATAAAATTAATTTATTGTGGGTGACGGACTTCCCCATGTTTGAATGGAATGAGGAGGAAAAACGTTTGGAAGCATTGCATCACCCTTTTACCGCACCCCACCCCGATGATATTAATGATGTGAAAACTGCACGAGCGCAAGCTTACGATCTAGTGTTTAATGGTTATGAAATTGGCGGTGGTAGTTTGCGGATATATCAACGGGATGTGCAGGAAAAAGTGTTTGAAGCGATCGGTTTATCTGATGAGGAAGCTGATAATAAGTTTGGCTTTTTATTGGAAGCGTTTGAATATGGGACTCCTCCCCACGGTGGTATTGCTTATGGTTTAGATCGGTTGGTGATGTTGTTAGCGGGTGAGGAGTCTATTCGGGATGTAATTGCGTTTCCGAAGACTCAGCAGGCAAAATGTTTGTTAACAAATGCGCCTTCTGCAGTTGATAAGAAGCAGTTGAAGGAATTGCACGTTAGTTCAATTTCTAAACCGAAATCTTAGGTTTTTTTGGGGAAAAGAAACTGAGTTGTTGATAGGAAATCAACGTTAACTCAGTTTCTTGTTGTTAGGAAACAGTTGATTAGTGGATAATGAAAACTATCTCTAATTATCAATTACCCATTGGTAAAATATAGCCGTTTATCTCAGTAAAATCATAAATCCTTCCTGAGAAAAATGTCTATCATGGGTTAAAACTTCATTTATTTCTAGCTCGTTCATCGTGTTCATAGAAATACAATCTGTTAAACTATACCCTTTATCAAGACGATTTTCATATAAACTTCGACCTAATAAAAACGATTTATGGCTTTGTTCAACTACATAAATATCGGAGCGATCAATAATATTTTTAACTAGCTTAACTGTGCGTCGTCGTTGCTTAATTCCAAAGTTAGCATAGAAAGTTAAAAGTTCATTCAATATCTCCTCCGTTGTCACTATTTTTGTCTGTTGAAGTGATTGACTAATTTGAATAACTTTGTCATGCAAATTATCTCTAGGATTTATTAATGCTATCCAATAAAATGTGTCAGCAAAAATAGTTTTCATTCTTCTTTTTTGGCTGTACCGTAGATGTAATTGTCATGTTGTTTGGCTCCATCTATAGGGAGTTGATTAAGTTCTTCTTCTGTCATATCTTGAACTAGAGATTCTGCTACTTTCCAGATAGGTTGATTAACTTTTTGGCTGTTTTTTTCTGCCTGAGTTTGTAATTCAAACTGGATGGCTTTTTTGAGTTCTGCAAATACAATATCTAGAGAATCTCCCTGAAACTGTTTATCTGTAATTTCTGGGCAAGACGCAAAATAGCTTGATTCTTTTTTTCAAGGGATATATTGATTTTATATGACATTTACAATTGTTCTTCTGAGTAGGTTATATCATGTTCGGTTGAACACTTATAATTAAGATAGTAAGGGAGTAGGGGAGTAGAGGAGTAGGGGAAAATTTAAAATATATCCTCTCCAAAGCAAATATTTTATTTATACCTAATCATCCGGAC
>NZ_LGSU01001459.1 GCF_002260545.1 Hydrocoleum sp. CS-953
CTCCCCCACTCCCTGACTCCCCCACTCCCCTACTCCACCAACTGGGTTGGGACTTGCTTAAACAAACCTGACAGTAGTTTCTCTATTATCTAGATGAGAAGTATCTCCATTTAATTCCATTACCCATTGTTCTTCTTGAAGGACAATTTTCACTAAACAACAAAGAGAAGCTTTAACTCCATTCTCAGCAATTTCACCAACTAATCCAGCAGCAGTACCAATAACTGAAGCACCATGTCCTATCAATAAAATATTTTCTGTGGGAAACTGTGCCACTAAATGCTGAGAAACTTCTCCACTTCTCTTCATACAAGCTTCCCATGTTTCGGGATATTGGGGAGTACCTTCATTGTAAGAAAGGTCAATTCTGCTATAAGTTTTGGCCATAGTTTCTAAAGATAGAGTTTCTGGGATAGCAGGCATCCATTCTGGATTCAACCATTCACATAAACCCCAATCTAATTTGATAGGTAAATCAAGGACTTCTGCTACTTCATTAGCAGTTTGGACAGTTCGCAGAAAAGGAGAGGCAAAAATCTGGGTGATATTTTCCCCAATTAAACGCTTTGCTAGTTGTTGTGCTTGAAGGATACCATCATCTGAAAGATGGGGGTCGTATGGTCTTTGCGCAGTATTAAACCATTCAGGGTTAACAAAGTCGATGCGGTTTCCGTGCCTTGCTATCCAGACTGTTTGTTGGGACATAAATTCATCTGTTGCAGATTGCCACCTTAATATATAGCAATTAGGACATCCCATAGAACTGAATTTCCAGTACAGTGGCCATAAATCTCCTGTCCCTTTCCCAAAAATTTATCAAATTACTGACTATCTTTACTGAATCTTTATATAAAATTACGGAAATATCTGTTAGTATATGAAATATAGATAAATAAAAGAAATTAAGTCTTCACGGAATTATATTTAATTATTTATTGTATTGGTTTGTGTGTTGTAATTTAGCTGAGGCTTCCTCTAGAAGAGGGAGCTATTTTTTTGGTCTCTAACTATTATAATTTGAGGTATTTACCGAAAAATCAAGGTATAAAGCCTCTCACTCACCGTGGAGAAACAAAAAAAATATTCCTTTTATTCAATCCTCTCCCTAAAAGGAAGAGGTAATTATTAATTATCAATTATCAATTATCAATTATCAATTATTGAATGTGGCTTTACCAAAACTTCATCAAATTACTGACTATCTTTACTGAATCTTGACAGAAAATTACGGAAATACCTGCTATGATATTTGTATAGACAAATAAAACAATTAAGTCTTCAAAGAATTTATTTAATTATTTATTGTATTGGTTTGTGTGTGTTGTAAATTAGTTTAGGCTTCCTCTAGAAGAGGGAGCTATTTTTTTTGGTCTCTAACTATTATAATTTGAGGNCTCACTCACCGTGGAGAAACAAAAAAAATATTCCTTTTATTCAATCCTCTCCCTAAAAGGAAGAGGTAATTATTAATTATCAATTATCAATTATCAATTATCAATTATTGAATGTGGCTTTACCAAAACTTCATCAAATTACTGAGTATCTTTACTGAATCTTTATATAAAATTACGGAAATACCTGTTAGTATATGAAGTATAGATAAATAAAACAATTAAGTCTTCAGAAAATTTATTTAATTATTTATTGTATTGGTTTGTGTGTGTTGTAAATTAGTTTAGGCTTCCTCTAGAAGAGGGGGCTATTTTTTTGCTCTCTAACTATGATTTATGATTTGGTAAATCTTTTGGTGGAGATTACTGATTTAATATATTGCAATGAGAAATATACCCTATAAACCTTAATTCTCATCCAATGGCCATAAATATTTTGTGCCTTAACCAAGACTTCATAAAACTAATGACTATCTTTACCAAATCTTGATATAAACTTACGCAAATACCTGCGGGTATTATGTATCTACTTCATAGCTCAATAAAAAATTAAGTCTTCAGGCAGTTTATTTAATTATTTATTGTAACTTAACTCTAGGTTTCTCTAGAAGAGGGGTATTTTTTTGTGGCTATAACCTATAAATGTAGCTAATACGAAATCCTCCGTTAAAAAGGTAGTTTCTTCAATCGTTTTAACTACGCCTTTTGTCTTACTCTCATCATTAAATGAAAGATATTATAAATCTCCCAATTTAGTATAATCTATTGGTGGCGATTATCTGAATAATTTCAAAAGTTTTATCTGAACAATTGACAATCTCAGTTGTTTATGATATTAGATATAATCTCTGGAAATCCACGCTAGTCCATTGAGGTGAACAATACTAATGGATGAATTATTTAAAAAAAAACGTCTCATTATAAAATTTACTCTGGTTGTTTTCGGAATTGTTATTTTTCTGACAACCTCTATCAAAATAGTATATTCTGCAAATTCTTTTTTCCACGAACAAACAGAAAAAATTGCTCAAGTTAGAAAGATAGAAAAACTCCAGGTTACTAACCCTTCAGATTCACAATTAACTGAAAAAAGTCAAGAATATGATGTTATTAAATTACAAACTAAATTAAAGCAAAAAGGTTACTACGTTGGAGCTATAGATGGAGTTTACGGTGAAGAAACAGGGGTAGCAGTTTATAATTTTCAGATTAGTTTAGGATTGACAGCAACAGGAATAGTCGATGCGGAAACCTGGAATTTTATTAAAGAGAATACTGATAGTTTTCCTCAAGATTCTTTTTCAGGAAATTTACTCTCACCGGACATACAAAAAATTATTGACCGAGGTAAGTTAATTGTTGCTATGACAGAGTATGATAATTCACCTTTTTTTGTGAAAAATGAAAGGGGTGAATTGGAAGGATTAGATATGAAAATTGCCCAAGGTTTAGCTGAAGGTCTGGGAGTTGAACTTCAACTAAATCGTAGTGCTAAAACTTTTAATGAAGTAGTTAAAATTGTCTCTCAAGGTCAAGCAGATTTAGCTATTTCTAAACTTAGTCAAACTCTGAATAGAGCCACAAAAATTTCTTTTTCTCATCCTTATGTTACGATGCGTCAGGGGCTATTACTTAACCGAGTACAATTAACTAAAGCTGCCAAAAATAAAGAGGCAGTAGAATTCTTGAGAGACTTTGAAGGAAGGATAGGAGTGATTAATGGTTCCTCTTATGAAGGATTTGCTAAACAAAAATTTCCCAAAGCTACAATTGTTAGATATNGAATAGAGCCACAAAAATTTCTTTTTCTCATCCTTATGTTACGATGCGTCAGGGGCTATTACTTAACCGAGTACAATTAACTAAAGCTGCCAAAAATAAAGAGGCAGTAGAATTCTTGAGAGACTTTGAAGGAAGGATAGGAGTGATTAATGGTTCCTCTTATGAAGGATTTGCTAAACAAAAATTTCCCAAAGCTACAATTGTTAGATATTCGAGTTGGGAAGATATTATTCAAGGTGCAATTAAAGGGGATATATTGGCAGCTTATCGGGATGAATTAGAAGTAAAAAAGATTATTATAAACCAACCAAATGTGGCTTTAAATTTTCAAACTGTTGCTCTTAAAGATACTCAAGATCCTATAGCGATCGCTCTCCCCTGGTCTAGCAGTCACTTGTTAGAATTTGTCAATTTATACCTAGAAATTACCAATACTGATTATACGGTTAAGGGTTTATTGAGTGAATATTCTGAGTTATTAGAAAAATCTAGTTTGGATAAATTTCAATAAAAAATTTTATCATTTTCATTATGATTAAAAAGAAAGGATTCAATGGATTTAATTTTTATTCATTAATCAAGGTATTGCGTAATCCATGGTCTATTGTTCCAGGGATTTTACTGGGATTATATTTGGGAATTTTTCAAAAGAATCTTAGTCTGATTTTAACTCCTTATGGAAATCTATATCTTGAGTTATTGAAAATGTGTGTTTTACCATTATTATTTTCGGCAATAACTATGAGTGTAGGTAGGCTAATAAGTAGCAGTGATGCTAGTGAATATGTCAAACGTATTTTAATTGTATTTTCAATTGGATTGGTTGGCGTAAGTACAATTGCAGCTATCGTTACAGCATTCACTAATCCGGGAGGAAATTTAGATGATTCAAGCTTAACAGCTTTGGGTGTAATTGTTAACAAATCGGAATTAGATTTGGAGATATCTCTTAATGCTGATATTATTCAAGATGTCGTTGATAAACAAACAACTTTAATATCTTTTTTATTTAATTTAGTTCCTGAAAATATTTTTGCGTCTTTAAGTGAGGGTAATGCTCTAGAGACGCTTTTTTTTTCCATTGTTTTTGGTGTAGCAATGGGATATCTAAAAGAATCTCATAAAGAGGATGTATTTAATCTTTTAGAAATGGTATTTAAAAGTTCTAAAAAGTTAATTGATTGGATAATTTTATTTTTACCGATGGGTTTGTGTTGTCTTTTAGCTAGCCAAATAGCCACCACAGGTTTTGGCATTTTAGCTGCTATGAAAAATTTTGTAATTATTTCAATTTTATCATTTTTTATTATTTATATAGTTAGTACAGTTGTTGTTTGGCAAAAGGCGGGTTGTTCTTTGTGGAAAGTTTTGATTAGTTTAAAAGAACCGACAATTTTAGCTTTGGCAACTCGAAGTAGTTTTACCTGCTTACCTTCTTCTATTTCTGCTTTAACTGAATCCCTAAAATTCGACAGACAAACAGTTAATTTAGTCATTCCTTTAGCAATTACAGTTTGTCGATTTGGTCCGGTTGCTTATTTTGCAACTACTTCTGTTTTTGTCGTTCAACTTTATAATAATCAATTAAATTTATCGAGTTCCATAATTATTATTATCGCTTCAATTTTAGCTGGTATGGCAACAGCAGGAGCAACAGGAATTTTAACTTTAACCCTGTTGGATTTAGTATTGCAACCTTTGGGTTTGCCACTAGAAGCAATACTGGTACTATTGATTGCCATTGATCCAATTATCGATCCATTCAGGACTTTGGGGATTGTTCACACCGGAATTGCTGCCACAGCAGCGATCGCTGATTCTAATTCGCAACAATCAACAGAATTTGCCTCTGAACCTCAAACATTAGAAATCTAATTTTACCGAATAATTAATAATTAATAATATCATGTCCGGCAGCATCGGTATTGCAAGTGAGAAGGTAAGGAAGAAGGCTCATATTATCTAGGAGAGAAGAAAGAAGAAATAAGGAATAAGAAATAAGAAAAGGAAAAACCTTACATAAGGTAAATATTTCCCCAACTTTTACACAAACGATACGAGCAGACATGATATAATTTAGCTTTATTAGCATCCTCTTTCAAGGGGGAAAAAAGAAATAATATTTTCTTATATTCATATATTCAATCAAGAATGATTTTAACCAGAGGTAATTATCAATTATCCATTAATAAAAGCAGATTATTAGGGTGTAATATAAAATCCGGGGCGTTGCATATTTGCCTTCTGGTATTTTTTTTATAGAAAGAGGAAATATAGTCATTTGACTTGAGAGTGAGACAAAGCTTCCTTGCTCTGAGGCAGTTCAGAGGAAAAAACGTCTCATTTTTAAGTTATATAGAATCCGGATAATTACTATAGCTTGCGTCATTTATTTCTCCTAACTCCTAACTCCTAACTTCTGTACGGGCGATTTCCGTTTGTCATGCTCCGCATTTCCTGACGGAATGCTCCGCTTTCCATGTCGGCGACAGCCGAAGTGCGTTTGCGGAGCATGACCTAGGATAGTTGTGCGCCAGCAAAANTTTCCTGACGGAATGCTCCGCTTTCCATGTCGGCGACAGCCGAAGTGCGTTTGCGGAGCATGACCTAGGATAGTTGTGCGCCAGCAAAAGGCGTTTGCGACAGCATTCGGTTTGCGCAGCATTCTGCAGGAAACGAAATCGCCCCTACGACTCCTGACTCCTCCGCAATACGATAACTAATTACCCGGATTCTATATAACAATGGGAATGTCTTGATGACCAAATGCTAAATCTAAGGTTAGATTTGCCAGAATATCAAGGGGGTCGATATCAATGAGCGCATTGCATTTGAGTTTCTTCAACACCACTGATATCTCTGTACAACCAGCAATCACTAATTCTGCTCCTTGCTCCTCTAACCATGTCATAGCATTNACCCGGATTCTATATAACAATGGGAATGTCTTGATGACCAAATGCTAAATCTAAGGTTAGATTTGCCAGAATATCAAGGGGGTCGATATCAATGAGCGCATTGCATTTGAGTTTCTTCAACACCACTGATATCTCTGTACAACCAGCAATCACTAATTCTGCTCCTTGCTCCTCTAACCATGTCATAGCATTATCTAAAATTGAAATTGGTTCTGGTAAAATTTCGATTCCTGTTGCTTTAATTCCCCAAACAGGATTGTAAATTGCATTCATCACATCCTGTTGTAGTTGTGAGTCTAACGGTGGTGCAATCACATTTAAGCCTAAAGCACTTAAACTATTGTGATACAGTTTTGCTTGCAATGTTCCTGTTGTTGCTAAAACACCAACCAGGTGAGACCCAGGATAACGACTTTTAATAAATGCTGCAGTCGCATTCATCAGATGAATCCAGGGAATATCTAATTGAGGTTGTACCTTTTCATAAAATCCATGAGCTGTATTACAGGTAATCACCAAAAAATTAGCTCCTGCCATTTGTAACATTTTCCCGTATTTAACTAACCAAGGAGTACAGTCTGGCAGTTTTCCCAATAAGCTTTGAGTCCGATCGGGAATATCAGTAGCATTAATTAAAATCCAAACCGGATAGTCGCGATCGCTAACAGCACCTCGCTCTGCATTAAAAGCAATTAACCGACGTTCAAATTCAATATGTGCCAGGGGACCAACTCCCCCGATAATTCCAGGAATTGCTTGTTGCCGAATCCCTTGTTTCATAATTAAGATGCTAACTTAAGAACAACCTAAACTTTGACGAGTTTCAACTCCTGTAATGGAATTCTTTCCTGAAGCTGTTTTACAAATTAATTTTATTTGATAGCGATCTACCAATGCTCCAGAAAAATCGGCTCCTGTCACATCTGCTTTACGAAAGGTACTACTCATCAACATTGCATCTGTAAAAATAGCATTAGTTAAGTCAGTTTCATCAAAGCTAACTCTATCTGCGAAAGTCCCAGAAAAATCTGCTTCTCTTAAGTTAGCTCTCAAAAAATCTCCTTTAGTAAGAATTGTGTTTTGCAGATTTGCACCTTGGAAATTAGCATTCCACATTGTTGCACCAGCAAAGGATGTACCCTGTAAATCTTTGTTGGAAAAATCTCGATTGTTTAAGTTTGTAAGGGTATAGTTAACATTATTTTCTTCTGCTTGAGTTGGATAGATATTTATTACCCAAAAACTTGCAACTGTCACAATTAAGACAAATATCCAAATTCCTTTTTTGACCATTAGAATAACGACTCCCAAAATTGAATATAACCAAATTAGAACTTACATACACACAAGGTATTTCTGTCATTAAAAGAGATGATGAAGTCATCTCAAGCTAATACTTTTGTGCTAGATGCTTAAGTCCTATAAATGATAAATATATCAAATAACATGTTAATATTCAATTTTTTTCAAGAGAGATTAAATGAGGGTAAGGAATAGGGAATAGATAGAGCTGATATTGTGATTAATTAAGTATGTCACTATTTTTTTACTTTTTTACAACTCCTTTGGAAAAATTATAAAAACCTGGCTAATAGCAAAAGTAGGCGCTTAGTTAGTCAACCTCTACAGAGAACTAAATATTGCTTTTTAGTTCATTTTAATAGCCAATTCAAAAAAGATAGTTACAGTCGTAGGGTGGGTAAGTAGTGATTCGCATATATCACACTCCGCTTTGGCAAATTTTCCCACCTTATAGCAGTTTCGGAGTTAGTGAGGTACAAAGTTTTAGGACTTTAGGGAATAGGGAATAGTGGACTTAGGCAAAACAGAGTCAAAAATAGACCCAAATCTAGACAAGTAGAGGGTTTCACGCCAAAAAGGTATAAATCATTCACTAGTAAGGGTTACAGCCATTTTTAGGGTATCAAGGTTATTCCCTTATCGAGGCTGACTTTCAACCATTTTTTCTCCCAGAAAATGTCTAAGTACCAATTTATATTAAACGTATTACTATCAGGCTAAAATTTTAGGTGGCTGTCAATGTCCGCCTCCTTTGACAAAACTTTACAACGCTGCACAGCCGTGACACGAACNAGGCTGACTTTCAACCATTTTTTCTCCCAGAAAATGTCTAAGTACCAATTTATATTAAACGTATTACTATCAGGCTAAAATTTTAGGTGGCTGTCAATGTCCGCCTCCTTTGACAAAACTTTACAACGCTGCACAGCCGTGACACGAACCTTCTATTTCCGCCTTATCAAAAGACTAAAGTTAACTAGGCAGGACTTTTGGAAAAAACGGTCTCTAACTCGAAAAATTCAGAATTGGCTCTCTGGAATCGTCTTAAAAGTGTACAGACTGAAGACAGTTAGAAAGGAGTTTTAAAACCATGACAAGACAAATTTGGGGCTGTGTAAACGCAAATGGCTCAATCCACAGTGGATCGATAGTTAACGGCTCATACAACTTTGTTGTTAGTAAAATTGATGTTGGCGTTTACGAGATCGATTACGACACCCAATTTTCTAGCCCACCAGTTGTTGTGTTGACACAAAACTATAAGAACTGGAACGACTTTGGTTTTGAGAATGGATGGCCTGCAGATAATGCAGTACTGATAGCTGGTAATGAAAATAAATGTAAGGTACTCACTGGATCAGGGCAAAATCATCTTGATCGCAACTTTACCTTTATTGCAATGGGAGATGGTTGAAATTGGGGCTTGTAACGGCTTTGTTGCACTCTGGTATTATCTACAAAAATCACCGATTATCTCTTTTATGCTACTAGGGTTTAAGACTGAAGAACCTATCCCACTATTCTTGAAACCCTTAGATTGAGACAATGCACAAATAATGGGATCGCTAGCTATAAGTCTGATCCAAAACTACTGTAGAGACTTTGTATGCAAGGTCTCTACATTAGCGACGATAGGAAGCAATCTCTTAAACCTATGAGATTGCTTCCTTCCACTCCGTTGCAGTCGCAATGACGCAAGCTATAGTAATTATCCGGATTCTATCATAAAAAAACCTTGCAGGGACGTTCCATGGAACGTCCCTACTACTGTGATGTACCT
This sequence comes from Hydrocoleum sp. CS-953, assembly GCF_002260545.1. Classification (GTDB taxonomy): domain Bacteria; phylum Cyanobacteriota; class Cyanobacteriia; order Cyanobacteriales; family Microcoleaceae; genus Trichodesmium. The sequence continues at coordinate 9,174 of NZ_LGSU01001459.1, forward strand.
AAGTGACAATTGCTATAATTCTCCTTGGAGACTAATTTCTCCTTTATTATGAGCCAGATAATAAGTTACGAGACTTATAGCTGAATGCTTACCTCTAATTAAGCTTTTTATTTTTAAATATTAAACCACTTCCTAAAATTCCTAATGTAAATAAACCTATTGTTGAACTAGGTTCTGGTACTCGAACTTCTTTACTAATTTCAGTATTTTCGACTCTAAGATTATTATTTGATAAATAACTATTTTTTACTGGTTGAGCTAATGCTGCTGATAGTAAACTAATTTGTGGTTCAGTATTCAAATCTTCTGCCACAATTTCTATTTGAAAATTAACTTTTTCCTGATTAAAGCCACCTAGTTGAAATGTGTTGTTAAATAACTCAAAAGCAGTATCATAAATACCAATACTTTCCTCAAACAAAGGACCTAAATTTTGACTACCAATTACAGGTAATTCTAAACCAAATTCCCCTGCCAGAAAATCTAGACTAAAATCAATACCTAAACTGGTAGAGTTGCTAAACAAAGCATTAAAATCAATAAATGCTTCTATTTCTAGAAAATCTCCTACATTATCGGGCATAATTCAGGAAATTTCATCTCCAATATTAAAGTCGATCATTGTGTTATCTTCTAACTTCAATATTGCTGGTAATGTGCTGGTTAAAGAGAAATTTTGCAACATTGATCAAGCCATTGCTACTTCTATATCAAAAAGATTGTAGGAGAAGCCAAGATTCCCCAAAATTCCTAAATCTAATTCTTGGTTTTCTTGCAATGATGGTAATCCAAATAATAGGCTAGCTAAACCATCTAAATCTATGGCAGCTTTTAGAAATTCATCTTCTCCAGATGAAATTAGTTGATTGTTGAGAGAATTTTCAGACTGAAATCCAGTTGTATTAACTTGAGGTAAACTAATATCAAAACCTCCGAATTTTTCATCTAATTCTAAATTAACATTATCCCCATCGAGATTTACTAGATTAATTGTTTCATCAATATCAAATCCAAAATCTAGTTGATTTCCAGGCTCAACATCTACTCCTGTAGCTACATCAAATATCAAATCTAAATTGTATGCAGAATTAATACCTTTTGTCGAAAAACTAGCATTATCAGCAAAAGAAAAACCAGATTGAATTGTCAATATTTCTCCTGCTTTTACAGATGTATCTGGAATCTCAAAAAATAAATCAATTGGAATTAAAGCATCAACAATACCACCGTTTAAATTAAAAGTATTTTGTAAACCTAATTTACCTTCTGTAAAAGCATTAAAACCTACATCTAATTCTGGCAAAATACAAACACCCCAAACTTTTCTAGCACAAAGAGAATAGTTTTTTGCTATTGACTCATCCCACTCGACTGCAAACAAACCACTATCACCACCCCAACTAAAATTACCCTTTTCCTCACCCCAAATATTCTGATTTGATGTAGCAAACTCTAAATCAAATTTGAGGGTTGTAGCTAATGTCACATTGGGTAAGGCGATCGCTGTAATACTAGCAACTACCACTGATACTAGATTCTGAAGTAGCTTCATTTTTTCATACCTCTCAACACAAAGCTTTTATTCCAGCTTTTTTTTCTGTTATTGGGGGTATGATATCCGGATAATTCTGATTACTTGAGATAAATTTATTTACTAGAAGCTCCCAGAAATTATATACAATAGATTATTAATATAAGAAGCCGGTGAGGAGACTCGAACTCCTGACCGTTCGATTACAAGTCGAGTGCTCTACCAACTGAGCTACACCGGCAACGTCTTTTAATATAGCAAACCTAAACCTATTTTGGCAACCCTTTTTTACTTTTAAATCAAATTTGTTTTAAATAGCTTAACAAGTCGGCCATTTCTTGCTCATTGGGTTGGAATTGGGGCATAGGTGGTGTTTGGCCACTAACTACTTGCTTAATAATTGCCACGTCCGACTTATGTTGGGAAATTCCTTCTAAACTCGGTCCGACCTGACTATCTGTAGGCCATTCGTGACAACCTGCACAGTTCATTTGAAAAATTGCTTGGCCTTTAAGTGGGTCTCCCTGGAGGGATAATACGTTTTTGCTATAAGGATCGGAAACCTGAAAATGATTAACTCCTAGGATTATAAATATGATTGCTAAGACAACAGCTAGACCAACTAAGCTAATCCACTGTAGTAGGGTTTCTTTTTTAGTGTCAGCAAGTTGGTTATCCAAAATCTTTAATATCTCAACAATTATTTACAAGAAAGTTTAATATCAATTAACATAGCTTAACAGTTTTAATCTTTTCCAGACAAGATTTTTATGGAAAGTTAAAGATTTACAAATATAGCGCTGTGCGCAGGGAACAGGGAACAGGCAACAGGCAACAGGGGAAATAAATTGCCGATAATATCAGACTTTGAGCTGCTTGGCCCCTACCGCAATCTGTAAATATACCAGCGCTCATTGCTATATTTGTATATGGGCTAGAAGTTTTAGGGGGGAACAGTCACAAAGGATTAATTAGGGTTTGCTGAAAAAGTCTTTTTTCAAGGATTAGGGGATTAGGGGAGTAGGGGAGTAGGTAGGGACGTTGCATGCAACGTCCTTACGGGAGTAGGGGAGCGGGGGGAGTAATTTTTTGGCTCAACTATGCGCCCAAAATCCTAACTTTTTGAGTATAAAGCAGCTCAAAACTAAGGTATTTAAGACCTAAAAAGGCTAAAACCTTTATCTGTCAATGCTTTTATATTTAATCAGCAGAGCAATAATTAAGCCTTAACAGATTAACTCGTAATATGCTCTAGACTTAATCCAAATTTTCATCTACTATATTATTTATATTTTTGATTTCTGTTTTCAAAGGTTGGAGTTATCCGGTATTAACCTTAAGACCAGCAGATAATGTCAACCCTAGCTTCAAAATAAATAGTAGTATTGATTAATAACAAACAAAAATTTCAATCAAAGGAGTTGGCTTCGTGGTAGAACCATTACTTTCTGGAATCGTACTAGGTCTGATTCTCGTGACATTGGCAGGACTATTTTTTGCAGCCTATCAACAATATAAGCGGGGCAACCAATTAAATATGTAATTGGGGTACTATATTTATTCCCTCGGTGGAACAAAAGAATGTCAAAGCTGTATTGCCATATACTTTCTGCCGACAAATTTCTAAGGTGGGAACTGATTTAATTGACCATCTTTCAGGACTATGTTCCACTGCTAACTCGCTGGTTGGTGCTAGAAGTTGATATTGAGCGATGGCCTCTAATACTGGTTGATATAAGTCACTAGAGTATGGGGGGTCAAAATAAATCAAATCAAACTGCTGCCCTACCAGCACTTTTAACCGTTTCAAAACATCTCCCCGCAACACCTGAAATTCCTGGGATGAGCTGGCCACCATTTGCCAGTTTTGGCGAATTATAGCACAAGCAGGGCCATATTGTTCGATGGCGATCGCTAAGGATGCTCCTCTACATAAAGCTTCTGCACCCATGGAACCTACACCAGCACAGATATCAAGCCATCGACATCCATCTATATTATTTTGCCAAATATTAAAGACGGCTTCACGCACCTTGGCCAATGTTGGACGAGTTGCCATTCCTGGTAAAGTTTTTAGTTGACGGTTTCCATATATTCTTAAATTCATACAAAATAGGGAGTAGGGAGTAGGGAGTAGGGAGTAGGGAGTAGGGAGTAGGGAGTAGGAGAAATAAGTGGGCGTTGGTAAATCAATAGATAAAGGTTTCAACTTTTGGAGGTAGTAATAAAGTACCGGCTCTTAGGTAATTCCGGTTAAAAAATCTAGGATTTTGGGCAACATCAACATAGGGGAGAAAATCAAGGGAAGATTTTTCTGGTTACTTAATTACTATGATTCTCATTCCTCCTGGATTATGGATTCTTAATTCTGCTTTCTCCCCTGAAAAAAGACTTGTTCATAAAACCCTAATTATCAATTATCAATTATCAATTATCAATTATTTAGCTAACTAAAGCCAAATTTTCAGGAATAACTTTACTAACAAAATTTGATAAAATTTGTAACCCAATAGTAGACGATTTTTCTGGGTGAAATTGTACTGCCATTAAATTATTTTTTCCTACTGCTGCGGTGACTGTTTGATTACCGTGAGTAACAGTTGCTGCTGTAACCTGAGAGTCTGTTGGATCTACATAATAAGAATGAACAAAATATACCCAGGGTTGAGAACCTATTTCACTCCATAAAAGATGTTTTGGCTGAGTAAATTGTAGTTGATTCCAACCCATTTGGGGAATGGTTAAACCAGGTTCAGATTTAAACCGACGTACTTTTCCAGCAAGAATTCCTAAACCTGCTTCTTGACCTTCTTCACTACTTTCAAATAATATTTGTAAGCCTAAACATATACCTAAAAATGGTTTTCCTGAAGCAATAATTTGTTTAATAGGTGTTTCTAAGTTGCGTGTTCTTAAATGTTGCATCGCTGGATCGAAAGACCCTACTCCTGGTAAGATAACTGCATCAGCTTTTTCTATTTCTATGGTCGAATCTGTAATTTTTGGGGTTCCTCCTGCTTTTTCTAATCCTTTACAAACGGAGTGTAAATTACCCATATCGTAATCTATGACTGCAATAGTTGGCATTAGTTTATTTTCCTTGTTTTGTATTGATTAGCTTTTCAGCATTCAGCTATTAGCTATGAGTTACTAACTAATTATTTTATACCGTTTCACTGAAGTTAGAACTCATAAGTTAGATTTGCTTAACTAAAAACTTTGATCAGACAATAGTTTCAGCCAATTATTTGACATTTAAAGTTAAAAACTGTTTGTGACATCCCTAAAGTTAATTAGTATTAGAAGGAGAAATTAATCTCCAAGGAGAATTAAAAGTTATCAGTTATAAATCAGAAGGTTATGAGTTAAATTTGGTAAGTTATTACATTCAGAAGCTAATAGCTGAATACTTACGGTAA
>NZ_LGSU01000146.1 GCF_002260545.1 Hydrocoleum sp. CS-953
AAATAGAGCTGAAATTAATTAATACTAAAATTAAAAAAAAAGCTATTTTTTTAGTAGGAACTTAACTGTAAATACACTCCCTTGCTGTAACTTAGAATAAACCTGGATATTTCCTCCCATTCCTTCGACTAAAGTTTTCACAATAGACAAACCTAAACCAGCTCCATTACCAGAACGATTTCTAGCTTCATCACCTCGATAAAAACGTTCAAAAATCTTAGCTTGTTGCGACAAAGGAATACCTTTACCTTGGTCACAAACCTGAATTATTGCTTCACCACCTTTTTGATACACATTTAATATAACAGGAGAATTTGGCTCAGAATATTTAACAGCATTGTCAATTAAATTAAGTAAAACCTGTTTAAGACGATTAGAATCTACCATTACTTCAATTAACGATAAATTTTCAGATTGAGAAACATAACTTTGCTTAACTTGAGAAATACTTTTTGATTTTAAACTTAACCCACCACCCAAATAATTATCATCTAAATTAATCTCTGAAGATAATTTATTAGAATTTTCAATATCAAAAGAAACTAAATTATTTGTTCCTGCCAAAACTACATTTTTACTGAGACTAGATACTTTTTCTCGCTCAACAATATTACCTCCATTCCCCAATCTCAAAATAATTTCTCGATCGCTACACTGCTTTGCCATTTCCACCACTTCCGCAACCAAATCATTCAGCACCACCAATTCCAAATGAAAGTGAATTTGGCCACTATCCGCCCTAGCTAACTCCAACAAATCTTTCAATAACTCAATAGTCCGTTCTGCTTCCCCAGAAGCAACCAAAATTGCCTCCTTCTGAGTCTCTGTCAAATTATTACCCCGTCTAAGAAGACTTTGCAGATACCCAGAAACAATAGTTAAAGGAGTTCTTAACTCATGAGAAACATTACTCACAAATTGCCTTTGCTGCTCCCAAGAATCAGACAACCGACCTAACATAGTATCCAAAGTTTTTGCCAACTGCTTTACTTCACTAGGAGCTTGCTCCAAAGAAACCCTTGCTTGAGCCAAACGATCAGCATTAACATTATCAGCAAATCGACTAATCTGACATAGAGGTATGAGGGAACGTTGAATATAAATAGTAATAGCAACCGTCACTACCATTATTGCCAAGATACTCGCCACACTTAGACTCATCACCATAGTCACTAACATCTTTTGATCGCGAGTAATGTCCAAAGCAATATAAAGTTTACCAATACTCATCCCATTAATGTTTATAGGCCCACCACATAAGACAAAATAGCGTCCATTAATCGGATATACTAAAGATTCAATTGGCATCTCAGATAGAGACTTTAAAATAAAGTGGTCATTATCATTCCGCAAATTTTGTGATTCAGCCAAAATATTTCCATTATGACTTTTGACCCAAAGAAATACATTGGCCAATGTTAAATTATCAATAGCTTTCTGTAAACTTTCTTTCGGATACCACATTTTGCTATACATTTCAACATCTCTGGGAAAACGTTCAGCTATCTGCTCAATGTTATGCTTATGACTGACTATCAATAATTGCTGCATCTTCCAACTTGTCCACAAAGCTACACTGCCTAGTCCTAATACTGAAAATACTGCAATACCTACTGTGAGACGTGTTTGTAAAGATGATGAGTCTTTACATTGTCCGAAGCTAAATTTTTTTGGCCATTTAACTCTAAACTTCATTTGACTCTTTCTTGCTCAAAAATACTGGAATTATAATTAGTTATTAACTTAGCTATTAATCCTGAGAAAACCCTGATAATTATTTATAAATTTATACCTTCTGTTGTTCTAAATTGCTAGGCTGTAATTAGGAAAATTTGATGCTAGGGAAATTTTTATAGACAATCATGCCTAGGGTGATAGCTATCAGAAAAAAGCAAATTCCTAATCCACTGTTTTTATAGTCCAACGGGAGTAATAAAAATGGGTGGTTGGTTGCTGAATAGGATTAATCAAGAACAACTCGATGAAACTTCGTCAAAAGACACTAATAATTATTAGTACAGCGATCGCTAGTCTTATAGCGGTTTTGTGTACTACAGCATCAATGATGTTGCTTTATGACTTCCAAGATTTGGAGGCAGATTATGTTCGTTTAGATGTTGGCAGAGGATTAAATGGACTAGATGAGGAGTTGGCCAATTTATCTGCCACAGTCAAACAGGATACAATATTGTTATTTTCAAAGAAATTTGCTAATGAGAATAAAGTAGAACCGGATGCTAATTTAGCTATAGAAGAATTGATTAATTCCAATTT